>JBFEPU010000405.1:0-2218 GCA_041549915.1 Anaerolineae bacterium
GGGCGTCCCCTGCCGATCGCACCGGATCCGGCGGAGCAGCGTGAGAAGATGCAGCGCTGGTTGTGGGATATGGGATCCTAGTCTGGAGAGAGGCGAATGTACTACCCAGTATCATCTCGGATAGCAGCCCTGACCATGATCCGGCGCGACAGACTCCTGCCCGCACCTGGGCAGGTGCTGGTCAGCCCCGGTGAGGTGGTGGGCCCGGCCGATGTGGTAGCCCGCTGCCAACTCGCGGGAGCAGTGCAAGTGCTGGATGTGTCACGGACTCTGGGCGTTCCACGGGCGCGCGCAGTCAGGTATATGCGCAAGGCAGTCGGTGACACGGTTCAAGTTGACGAGCTCGTGGCCTCGCCTCGAGGTCTGCTGGGCCAGTTTAGACGAGGATGCCGCTCGCCGGTAGAGGGGCAGGTGATAGAAATCCGTGACGGGCTCGTCTTGATCGAATCTGCGGCAACCACCTATGAACTCAGGGCTCACTTCCGGGGCCAGGTCCAAAATGTGATGCCCAATAGAGGCGTGGTGATATCATTGTCAGGAGCATTGATCCAGGGGATGTGGGGCAGCGGGGGCGAGGCTGCAGGTGTGCTAAAGTTGGCAGTCGACAACCCCCAGAAACCTCTGCGGCCCCGTGCCGTTGACGTCAGCTGTCACGGCACGATCGTGGTTGGGGGCCGAATACTGGATGACGATGTCCTCGAGCAAGCAATTCAGGCGAGAGTGCGGGGCATCATCGTAGGGGGAGCGGATGCCCGGATGCGCCGGAGCCTGGAATCTCTGCCGTTTCCTGTCCTGCTGACGGAAGGGTTTGGTGCACTTCCGATGTCCGAGCCAGCGTTCTCACTGCTTCAGTCCAATATGGGACGCGAGGCTTTGCTCAGCGCTGACACCGGCACGCGACGGGGAGCCATACGCCCGGAGGTAGTGATCCCCCTGCCCAATGGAGCCAGCGCACCAGATGAAGGCTCTAGCATCTTGCCGCTAGAGGTGGGCGTCCAAGTGCGAGCGCTGCGAGCTCCATATCTGAGTGGAGTAGGGACCGTAGTTGACTTGCCACAGCAGACCCAGAGGGTGGCGTCCGGCGCGCGGCTGCCGGTAGCCTTGGTAGAACTGATGGACGGGAAGCAGGCGGAGATCCCATTGGCGAATTTGGAGCTACTTCACTGATCTGCCTGAGCCGACATCAGTACACTGCGATACCGAAGAGACGGGAAATCCTGTAGCAGGCGCAGGCAGCAATGCCTCAGCCAATAGCATACAGCATGTAGATCAAGGAGGAAGACTATGGGTCAGGGTCTACGCGACATGTTGGCGAACCGCAGATTCGCAATTCCATTGATCGTACTTCTGGCATTCTGCTTCATCGGACTGATCCTGGTTGGGGTTGTACTCATCCTGAAGCCAGGCGCTGACGAGTCTGTGGCGCAAGCGACGAACACACCGGGACTGGAACCCGCAGTAGAGGCTACTGCGACACTGCCACCAACTTGGACGCCCACGACTAGACCGACGCCGACGCTGGTTCCGCTGGGTACATCTGTGTTGCCCGCTGGTGGAGATGAGACTCCGACGACAGCTGCGACGGCTGAGGCGACTGCCACGTCCACGCAGAGCCCGCAGGCGACAGATGTCCCTATCACTGATGAAGAGCTTGCCGACACAGGCATTGGCTGGGGACTGGTAATGGTCTCGGGCGTCGGCCTAGCGCTATTGGCCGTCGCGGCACGACGGTTGAGACTGGCTCGGTAGCATGGTGGCGCGTTATTCCCGTTCTGTCACACCAAAAAGCAACCATGCTTCCTGAGACCCTCCGCCACGAGGACAGCACCTACATCGTGCAGCGGGTCACTGACGGTGACTGTGCTGCCATTGTTGGCATTAGCAACACTGGCAAGTCGCATCTCTTGCGAACCCTTGCAAGCACAACAGCAGCGCACGAGATGCTGGGCACAAGAACCGCGGACCTTCTCTTTGTCTATGTAGATTTCAACCTCATGCTGGAAGCCACAGAGCAGGGATTCTACGAGTTGATCCTGCGCTGCTTGATGGAGGAGCTTGCCCAGCACGATCCAGGAAACCAGTTCACAGGTCGCTTGCAGGCTGCCTACGAGACACTGGTTGCCCCACCCAGCGCATTTCAGATCTCGCTCAGCTTCAGCGAAGGCTTGACGGCGGTATGCCAAGGCACGTCCAGGAGACTCGTGCTCCTTTTCGATGA
>JBFEPU010000406.1:0-2216 GCA_041549915.1 Anaerolineae bacterium
CGCACTGCAAATGGGAACGGGGGACTGCACCCTGGGAGGTGCAGGCCCTCGTTTCGTGTCTTGTGCAGTGCAGGGTACCCTACTCCCACCAACCGGCCAGGTACTTTTCCCAATCCTCGTTCTGATTCAGGTAGGTCTGAAACAGATAGCGTCCAGTGGGCCTGGGCTCGTAGGGTGGTACCCCCAAGTGCATATGCGCCTGCTCCAGAGTCTTGCCTCCCTTGTGCCGATTGCAGCTTGGGCATGCACTGACCAGGTTCTCCCAGGCGTGCTCCCCTCCCCGATGGCGCGGCACCACATGGTCCATTGTCAGGTTGTGAGTGCTGCGTCCGCAGTACTGACACGTATAGGCATCACGGCGGAATACCTCTTTGCGAGACAGCCTAACCCGAGGGAGCGGGCGGTGGATCATATAGCCCAAGCGGATCACCGAAGGAATCGGCCAGGCCTGGTTCACGGAATGGATAAAGCCCCGTCCGTTCTCCAGAATCTCGGCCTTGCCACGGAAGATCATCACCATTGCACGGCGCAGGTCGCATACGTTGAGCGGTTCGTAGTTCTGATTGAGCAGCAGTACTGCACCGTTGTCCATGTCAGCTACCATCCTCGTATCACGGCGTGAAGTATAGCACAAAGCCCGGCGGACGTCAATCGCATCCGCCAATTATCGATCTCGCAGCCGCCGCGCTCGGTGGTAGGCCACAAACGTGTAGTAGGCCATGAGCAGGCTCAGCAGGAGACCATGACCGCCATCCCGGTAGCCCTCAAGCGTCAAGAAGCGCCGCCTGAACTCCCGCGCTGGCTGCAGCAGCAGGTGATGCGGCCGTGGGTGGATGCCCTCCTTGAGCAGGATCTTCGCCTCATAGTCAGCATAGTAGGCCTGTCTGTCCAGGAATTCGCGCACGGTGGAATAGTTGAAGTGAATCAGTGGATGCTGCAGGTGTCCTTCGGCGCCGTCCAGGATGACCAGTTCGTGCACCTCGCGCGTCGGGTCATACCGCGCAGAGCCACGCTTCAGCAAACGCAGTTGGTAGTCCGGATACCAGCCCGCGTGGCGGATCCAACGCCCCCAGATGTAGTTCTGACGAGGTACCCACCAACCCACAATGTCCGCGTTGCGGATTACGCTTCGCACCTCCACCCCGAGCTCAGGCGTGCCGCGCTCATCCGCATCCACAAAGAAGATCCAGTCAGCCTTGAACGTCTGCAGCGCCGCATCCCGCTGATCGGCAAAGTTCACAAACTTGTGCAGGCGCACCTCCGCGCCAGCACGCTCCGCCAGCTCCACTGTACGGTCCTCGGTACGCGTGTCAACCAGCACGCACAGTTTGTCGGCCCAGTGAACACTGCGGAGACAGGCCTCGATGTTCTCCTCTTCGTCCCTGGCGAGCACGACAATGGCGAGCATAGGCGAGGCCTGGTTGCGGCCACCCGCCGCCGAGCTCGTTTTCGCATCCCAGCCAGCAACACCTGTCACAGGGCCATCCCCGTCCGTGAGTTCGTGCGAGCACCCAGCAGGCGACGGACGTGTGCATACGTTGCCAGGCGCCCAGCCAGTTCATCTCCTGAGATGAGCCCTCGGTCAGCCTGGCGCCGTGCCTGACGCGCCTCACGCCACAGGCCAGCGAGCACGATGCGGCGCACCGCCCAGTTGTAGAATGGCCCGTAGTGTTTCGCAAACAGGCGGAACCGGCTGCGCCACAGTGCCACAAACATGGCATCGCGAGACTGCCGCGTGCTCTGTGCCGCATGGTGCACCACCTCCGCTGCCGGCACACAGAACACGCCCCATCCTGCCTCCTTGATGCGCATTGCCCAATCCACTTCTTCGCAGTACATGAAGAACTGCTCATCCAGCCCGCCCACTTGCTCGATGACTGCGCGCCGGACCATCATGCACGCGCCCAGCGGATGATCAATGGCAAAGGGATCCCCACTGGCATACAGTGAGCGCGGATAGCGTCCGTTCAGACTCGACTCGGTCAGCCGATGATGGACGGGGAAAAAGTCGAAAAAGGCCTGCGCCAGTGAGGGGAATTCGAACGCCGAGTGCTGAAAGCTCCCATCGCCAAAGACCAGGCGTGGCCCAGCCATGCCAGCGGAGGGTGTCCGGTCCATAAAGCCCAGCAGAGTGCCGAGGGCGTTGCCGCGCAGGGTAGTGTCTGGATTCAGCAGCACCAGGTACCGGCCGCTGCTTTCGGCCACCCCTTGGTTGC
>JBFEPU010000407.1:0-2214 GCA_041549915.1 Anaerolineae bacterium
CCCGGAAGTCGCCCACGCCGGTTTCACTGAGGAACAAGCTCGCGACAGGTTTGGACCCGACGTGCTCACCTGCGGCTGGCCAATGGATCAGGTGGACCGCGCACAGACTGAAGCGAACACGGCAGGCTTCATCAAGCTGTTACACAGAAGGAATGGCACCTTGCTGGGCGTCACCATCGTCGCCACAGTGGCTGGGGAGATGATCCACGAATGGATTGTGGCCCTGGAGCGCGGAGTGAAAGTGGGCGACCTGGCCAGTGTTATCCACGTTTACCCCACATACTCGACGGCCAGCATGCAGGTTGCTGCGCACATCCGCGTATCGCAGCTATTGAGTGGCACGCCGGGCCGCATTGTTCGCCGTCTGGCACGGCCTCATGCGCTGATAGATTGGACCTTCAACAGAGGCTAGTCGCTCAATTCGGTGAGCAGTCGCGCCTGTTCGATATACTCCAGGGACTGGTGGCGGAAGTAAGTGTTGTACAATTCGGCGTAGTGGCCGCCAGCTGCCAGAAGCGACTCGTGGTTCCCTTCCTCAATAATCTCACCGTGCCGTATCACGACAATGCGGTCCGCATTGCGGATCGTGGACAGACGGTGTGCAATGACCAACGCCGTTCTGCCGCTCATTACGGTCTCCAGTCCGTCCTGGATCTGCGCTTCTGTAAACGGGTCGACGCTGGCGGTGGCCTCGTCCAGGATCAGGATGGCCGGGTCCTTCAGCAGCACGCGCGCCAGCGCAACCAGTTGCCGCTGCCCCATGGACAGATTGGCTCCGCGCTCGCCCACGTCTGTGTCGAGGCCAGCCGATAGGCCAGATACCCACTCACCACCACCTATACACATGGCCGCTTCGTATACCTGGTCATCGCTTGCCTGCGGAAGACCGTAGCGGATGTTGTCGCGCACCGTACCCGAGAACAGGAACGGCTCCTGCGGCACCAGCCCAACGTGCTGTCGGTATTGATCGAGACCCAGGCGGCGGATGTCGTGGCCGTCGATCAGCAGCTGACCGCCTTGGTACTCGTAGAAGCGGGCCACCAACCTTGCCAGGCTTGACTTGCCGGCTCCAGTGTGACCCACCAGTGCTACGGTCTCCTTCGGCTGGATCGCCAGACTGAAATCCGGCAGAACCATTTCCTGGCCAGTGTATGTGAACTGCATCCGGCGGAATTCAATCCGGCCCTCCGCTTCTGCGATTGGCTCACCCGCAATCTGAACTACCTTGGGTTCGCGGTCAATCAGGGCAAACACACGCTCTGCCGCGGACAGCCCATCCTGAAACTGGCTCCAGAAAGAGGCAATGCCCATGATCGGAAACCAGTAAAAGCCCACCGTCTGCATGAACAAAACCCAGTTGCCAGGACTCACCGCACCGCGACCAATAGCCAGCCCACCATAGTAGAACAGTATGGCGGTACCGACTCCAGAAGCGATGCCCATGATGGGGAAGATGGTCATGAGAGTCAGGCCGCGGCGCAGGCCAACCCCCAGCGCCTGCCGGTTGTTAGCCTCAAAGGTCTCGTAGATGGCCTGCTCCTGGCGGAAGCCTTTTGCGATCATGATTCCAGAGATCGACTCTTGGATCTCCGCATTGATCTTGGCCGTCACGCGACGGGCGTGCTGGACTGCCGTACGGGCAACGTGCCGGAAGCTGAGCGCGATGGCTGCAGCCACCGGGGTCATTCCCAGCATCAGGAACGTCAGCCTCACATCGATCCGCAGCAGCCAGATAGAGAGAAAACCCACCAACAGAATCTGGCTCAGGAGATCCATGACCAAGGTCACCGCTGCGGAGAAATCCTGTGTATCCGAGGTCACTCGGCTGACGATTTTGCCGGAGGGGTGCTCGTCAAAGAACGAGAGGTCATGCCGAATCGTCGCACCAAAGACATCCTCGCGCAGTTGGAGCACCACGTCGCCCACGACGCGGGTAGAGAACAGTTGCCGAACATAGTTGAACAGCCACGCCGTCACCCCGAGCAGAAGCACACCCCCGGTCACCAACCACAGCGCCTGTGCAGAAGGGTCCTCCGTAACCAGGTCAATCGCTCTGCCAATCAGAATTGGTCCACCGGTCCTGGCCGCCGAGTTCAAGCCGAGCATGATGGCAACCACGATCATCTGGCGGCCATAGGGCCGGAAGTAGTGGAGGATCCGCCGCACTAGCTCTCTGTCGCTGTAGTTCCGGTCGTAGGCCTCGGTGTCGAGGCC
>JBFEPU010000408.1:0-2205 GCA_041549915.1 Anaerolineae bacterium
CAGAAGGTGCACTGGAACGGGCAACCGCGCGAGGTGACCATCGCAGTACACTTGTCGCCAGAGTAGATGGCGGCGCGGTATCCATTGCTGTGCACGATGTGACGCGCCGGGAAGGGCAGACTGTCGAGATCATCGATCAGATGGCGGGGCGGATTCACCGCAATCTCTTCACCACGGCGATAGGACAGACCCTCCACACTGCCCCAGTCGCTGCCCTGCTCAATGGCACGGGCCAGCTCGAGCACGGTGATCTCAAACTCGCCGCGGACGATGGCGTCCACATCCGGATTCTCCTGCAGGATGTCGCGGTGGAAGAAGGTGGGGTGAGAGCCGATCAGCGCAATTCTGACGCCGGGCAGAGCTGCCTTGACCGCTGCTGCGGACTGCAGATCGTAGCGAATCGAGGGGGTGGAACACTCCATCACCAGCAGCCCAGGATCGATTTCCTTGACCCTTTGCACAAAGGCCGGGATGTCCAGTTCCTCCATGATGGCATCGATGAACGATACTTCAAGACCCGCCTCATCGAGCACAGCGACGGTGTAGGCCAGGTAGATGGGGTATTCGATGTATTTGTCTTTGCGCCTGTGCGGCCAGCGCACATCGGAACGTGCCCCGAAACCTTCGCCGGGCCACGGTGGGTTGGCAACGGCAACTCTCATGCGGCTCCTCCTCATTCCACGGGACCGCGCTGCGACCTGGTCTCGGCTGTCCAATAGCCCTCGCACAGCTGCGCCAATCGATCGGTCAGTGCGCGCCAATCAAAGCGCTCCAGGACCATCTGTCGCCCTTTGCGACCCATCTCCTCGCGCTGCTGGTCGTTGTCAAGCAGCATGCAGATCTTGTCGGCAAGATCCTCCGCGGCGCCAGGGGTGAAGAACAGGGACGCTTCACCCTCAGGGATGATTTCGCACAGGGCAGGCAAGCGGGGCAGGACCGCGGCCTTGCCACACGCCCAGTACTCGAACTCCTTGAGCGTCACGCGTCCGCGCGCAGACAAGACATCGGGCAGTACGACGATCCCGAGGTCGCTGGCGTTAATGTACTCGCTTACTTGTGCCTGAGTGACCCAGCCGGAGAAGAACAAATGGTCGGTCAGCTGCAGTTCTCGTGCCCGGGACATGAGATGCGGCACCGCCGCGCCATCGCCGACCCACCAGAACGCGGTGTGCGGGAAGCGTGACAGCACCTTGGGCGCCGCCTCAACCAGCACTTCGGGGCCATCCTGTGGGTCGATCACCCCGTGCAGGATACAGACGTGCTGCGCCCACGGCGCCACTTGGTCGCGCAGAGGGCCGGTGTCCTTCGGCTGGAATACCGTGCAGTCCACGCCGTCATGCACTATCTCCACCTTTTCAGCCGAGACGCCGTACTCCTTGACCAGAATGTCGCGCATCGCCCTGCTGATGGTCACGATCCGATCCGAGCGTTGCAGCGTGTAGCGCTCCACCGCTCGTCCCAAAGCCAGCACGGGCCGCATCCAGCGTTTGCTGTAACTCTCCAGGTATTCGAACAGCAGGTCGGTCAGGTCGAGCACTGTCACAGTCCTTGGAGAGAGGCGCTTCCCAAGGAGAGCCCCCAGGCCTGCGACGGTGTTGTGCGACACCGCAACGTCTGGCTTGGCGCGCCAGATCCACAACGCCACGCGCATCACGTTCCAGGGATAGACGAACAGGTACTTGAGCATCTTGCGCCGGTCCAGACGGCTGACGTGTGGCAACGCAAGAATGCCTGCACAGCCCAGCGACCGCATCGCACTTGCGCTGTCAACACCGTAGGCAGCAGCGACGTGAACCTCGTGGCCGCGTCGCACCAGGGCCTGCACGATGTGCCGGGTGCGCGGCGTGCCACCGCCCGAGATGGGCACCAGTTGCTCGAATATGGTCACCACAGATTTCATCGAACGACTGGCCAGCGCGCGGAATGAGCTCCCCCAGAAGACCGCGCGCCCCGGTCCAGGCAGATGGAGGAACGCGTGCCATGGCGAGCACCAGGCCCCAAACCGACTATGGCACTCGAATCGCGACCCCTATGCCGGAACACTAGATCAGCCTCTGAGTCCAGGTGATCGGCGTGTCTTCTGTGGTCAACTCCAGCCCTTCTTCCATGTACTTGGGCTCCTGCGGGCCAAGTTCTTTGGCCCAAGCGATCATGCGGCCGATGCCCTCCCGCAGATCGATGGTGGTGTGATAGCCCAGCAACCGG
>JBFEPU010000409.1:0-2199 GCA_041549915.1 Anaerolineae bacterium
CATTTGCGGCCCTCTGCGTCCAAAAGATGGTTGAACCAGTGGATATCCTCGGAGAGCGGGCCTCGTGACGTCTCCCAGTGGAGCATGACCCGCAACTCCTCTCCCGGCTGCGGCAAGCCTTCTACACTGTACCCCAGCAGGCTAGCGCCTGAAGCCCACTGGACGGCTGCCGGCTCCAGGCCCGCAGTGCAAGTCGTAGAAGTGGACGTCTCCGCAAGCCACAGGCGGAAGTCGTAGGTGCCTCCAAAGGGCGATGCTGGCAGCGACTCCCCAATGTCTTGCGTACAGGGTTCCAATAACGCCAGTGCCTCTTGCACCTCAGAAGCGATCATCAGCACCGCCTTGTGCGCAGGGTACACGACGGTCAGGCGCCCATCGACCACACGGTGCGGTGTCTCGCTCAAGAGTGCATCGAGCACGGCTGCCTTCTCATCGTGCGGCTTGTCTCCTGGCAGGAGGAGCAGGACCTCATCCGCCCCATGCTCTGCCGCAAGGACACGCGCTCGCTCAGCCGCACTCCACCAATAGCCCAGCGGGGTACCATAGCCTTCCACGCCACGAGCCACCGCCTGCATATTGCTGATCCAGATCTGCGCCTGCCAGCCGGCGGCCACAAGCACCACAGCCAGCGCGACCCAGCCCATCACGCGGGTGCGGTCGAAGGCCAGCTCCACGCCAGCAGCGGGCAGAACGAACAGCATTGGATAGAGGACTACCAGGTAGTGTGCATGCACCTCAATTGGAGGGACGAGGGCCAGCAACGGGGTCGCAAACAACCACGCCGAGCAGAACAGCACCCAGGATCCGGTCTCTCTCTTGCGGGCTGCGCCCAGCAGCCACACTATTCCCGCCACCGATAGGAGCAACATCCCGGCTGCCGCGATGCCCGCCACATGCAGCGCATTGGCGGGCCACGGCGCCCCGAACAGCAGCATCCAGATCCACCTGACCACAGGGGGTTGCGAGCTGAGAGAGCCGGCCGTATCCGTGAAAGCTCCGCCGACCAGCGGTGCCACCTCAAGCAGGTACGGGATAACGGGCAGGCCAAAAGCGGCCGCTGCTGCGAGGTAGTCGAGCACTGTCAGGTCCCGCCTGCGCAGCCCAAACAGCAGGATCACTGCAGGCAAAAGCAGGAGGGGCGAGTAGGTGTTCAGCAGCAGCAAAGCAAAGGTGAATCCAACCAGTGGGGCCCACAGACGCAGCCGCCTGGCCGGACTGTGCAGGAAAACCACGGCCGCACCCAGGAACATTGTGCACAGTGGAGGCAGCAGGTCGGCTGTGAAAAGCTTGCGCGAGTACAGGATGGCCTGTGGGTTCGAGGCGAAGAGCAGTGCGCCGCCGAAAGCAGCCTCCCTGCGCAGATAGCGCCGAAGAATTAAGTAGAAGCCGCCCACGGCAAGCGCGGCCAGGACACCCAGGAACCCGGTCACGACCCGGGGGTCGCGGCTCAACTGCATCGGCAAGGCCAGAGCATACACGAAAAGCGGTGGCTTGGGGATACCCACCGAGGCCGTAGAACCCACCCACCGCCAGCCGCCACGCGTCAGGTTGTAGGCCATCAGGTAGTGGTTCGCTTCGTCCGCCTTGAACTCAGCCAGATTCAGCTGCGCCAGGCGCGGGAGCGCAGCGAGCAAGGACACGGCCCCCGCCCACAGCCAATCTGCCTTGCCCAGGCGGCCTTTTGTCGGCTCCATCATATCCGAGTTACCTCGAGAGCAGCTCTCACGCGCGAAGCGTGCTAGCTCGCTTCCCCTGCAACCGTGATCGTGGTTTCCAACAGGATGCGGTCGTCGGCCCACCGCTCCCCGGCTTCAGCGAGCGCCGGCAAGCGCAACATCGTCTTCGGGTCGTACATCCCGATCCCGATCCGGTATTCGCCAGCGGGCGCATCCGCGTCGACTGTGATCATGTACTCATCAGCGATGAACTCTCCGTCCAGCCAACTGGTCGTCGGGCAGCTGCCAGCGCACGGGACGGAATCCGTCTGTCCGCGAATCTGATGGTCAGCATCGAGCAAGTGGGTGAAGGCGGTGTAGCTTCTGCTCATGCTCCCCGTGGCCTGCCAGTAGAGAGTCAGGAGCAGGCTGTCGCCCGGTTGCAGCTGGGTCCGGTCCAGCTCGTAGCCGACCAGAGCCACACTCTCGCCGATCGCCGCCTGCTGGGGGAAGCGGATCTCAGGCTGGCTGAACTGGCGTGACC
>JBFEPU010000410.1:0-2177 GCA_041549915.1 Anaerolineae bacterium
GTGCTGCTTGGCAGCCAGCGGCCGCGCCTTCACTTCACGCGGCGCAGCACCAGGCCTGTGGCGTTGGATCGTGCTGCGCCGATGGCAGCTGATCCGTGCAGCCGCTTGGCCTCCTGCTGTGCTTCGGCTAGGGAGACGTATGCGGCACAGAAGCGCGTGGTCTGTCCCTTGAGGACCAGGAGAAAGTCGCCTCGGCCCTGCAAGCGCTCGGCACCAGTGCCTGAGACACCGGCAGCGATCTTGGCCTCTTCCGGGGAGGTGACGGAACCGACGAGACGTACGGGGAAGTTGGCCTTGGTCAGGGAGCCGATGACGGCGGTGGTTGGCTTCTGGGTGCAGGCGACGAGATGGATGCCGGCCTCACGTCCGCGCTGCGAGAGGCGGGTGAGGGCAAACTCGAGCTCCTTGCCGCCGATCATCAAGAGGTCGGCGAGCTCATCGATGAACAGCACCAGTCGCGGGTGGTTGATGCCCTGGGCGTCGCGTCGTTCCATCTCCTGCAGCAGCCAGGAGAGGTGGTGGAGGGTGTCAGGCAGCTCAGTGAGGGGCGGGCAGAGCAGGTGTGGCAGGGCGGCGAGGGAAGCGAAGCCACGGCCCTTGGGATCGACGAGCAGCAGTTGGAGCTGCCGCTGTGGATTGTGGAGCGCCAAGGACAGAGCCATGCTGCGAGCAAGAGCGGTCTTGCCGGAACCGGTGGTGCCGCAGATGAGGGCGTGGGCGACGTCGGGGCTGGGCAGGTTGAGCAGGAGGGGGGTGCCGGTTTCATCGAGCCCCAACACAGGTGAGCAAGGAGGGGAGAAGGCAAGGCGCCGGCAGAGTTCGAGCAGTTGCACCTTGGCGGGGCGGGCGCGCGGGATCTCGATGTTGAGGGCGCCGTTGTGGCGGGTGATACGGCAGGAAGGGGCCTCAAGGGAGAGGGCAATCTCCTCAGAGAGGGCTTTGATCTTGGACAGGCGGGTGCCCATGCGCGTGGCGAGCGAGAAGCGGATGGCATGGGGGGTGACGGTGCCGCCCACGACGCGTGAGGGGATCTTGTGGCTGGCGAGGACAACCTCAATCTGATTGGCTTGCAGCTCGAGCAACTTGCGCAACGCAAAGCCTCCTACAGACTAGAACAGACGTTCTAACGCCATTATATAGAACAAACGTTCTACTGTCAAGAGGCTTGGAGCAGAAGTTTAAGGTTTGTTATGCAAGGTGGCGGGAGCTAGAGCTGGCGGACGACAGCGATGACCTTGCCTTGGATCTCCAAGTTGGATGGGTGGACGAATATGGGTTCCATGGTGGGGTTTGCGGGCTGCAGACGGACGCGCGTCCTGCTCTCGCGGAAGAACCGCTTGAGGGTTGTCTCTTTCTCTGCCTTGAGCCAGGCGGCCACAAGGTCGCCGTTGCTGTACTGCGGCTGTGGCTTCATCACCACGATGTCGCCGTCATGGATCAGCGCGTCAATCATGGAATCTCCCTTGACCTCTAGCGCGTAGATCGGTCCCTGCTCTTGCAGGATGTCGCGGGTCAAGGCGATGCTGTCCTCCGCGTCGAGAGGTGAAAAGTTCTCATCGGGGATGGGAACCGGTTCGCTGGCCACAATGCGCCCGAGCACAGGAATCCTGATCACGAATGCATCGGCGCCCACTTCTTGAAGCTCCTTGTGTTTCTCCAGCAGTCTCACGCCACGGGATACCTCACGATCGCGATGGATGTAGCCCTTGGTCTGCAGGATGTTGAGATTATAGTCCACGACGGATGTAGAGGAGATGTTCACTGCCTGGCCAATCTCGCGGATTGTCGGTGGATAGCCCTTGTCTTTCACAAATCTGGTGATAAAACTCAGCACATCTCTCTGCCTGGGAGACAGTTCCATCTGTTTCCTCCTTCCGAGAGGGCTAACGCCAGCTCATTCCTGGCAACCATTATACACGAACATTTGTTCTGTGTCAAATCATCCAACACAGGCAGCAGAGCTCCTTCATGACCAGATTTTCGAAGCAACCCGGCGGGCTGTCCTGCCTTGCGCCGCAACAGGGACAGCGAAGCTGCCTGTTCTGGCTTAGGGCGTGGCCAGCCTGCCGAGCCCCGGGTTTCAGGAAGGGCTGAGCATGCCACGCAGTGAATCCGGCCAGGCCGACATACGGGCGGTTGGCCTCAGTTGCGAGGCGGAATGACCCGCAATCGACCAC
>JBFEPU010000411.1:0-2158 GCA_041549915.1 Anaerolineae bacterium
AACCAACCTACGGCAACTGGGCCAGGTTTTCACGAATGTGTTCCAGGAGGCCTTGTGCTCTGGCTTCGTCTGCGGCGGCGCGGCCCTGGTAGTGCTGGTAGTCGCGCAGGGCGGCCTGAGCGTAGGCCTGCGCGCGCTGCAACCGCCGCTCCACCGTGAGCCGGGGCAGTTCCTGCTGCTGAACACGGCCACCGCGCGCTACACCAGCAGCCAGTTCCAGGGGGTGTACGGCGACATACCGGCGGTGGTGACGGTCAACCCGCACGATGCACAGCGGCTGGGCATCGGCGACGGGGATGCGGTGGTGCTGGCCAACGAACTGGGGCAGGTCAAGGCCAGGGCCCACGTCTCCGATGACGTGCCGGAGGGTGTGCTGTGGTCCCCGCGGCAGTGGCATGGGCTCGACGGCGTGCCGCAGAATGCGCTGATGAGCAGCGAGCCGCAGCCCATGGGCCACGGGCCCAGGTTCAATTCTACTCTAGTGTCGATGGTGGCGGACTCGTAGCGGGGACTTACTCTTGACGAGGAGGCGGCCATCCTTGGCGTTCGCATCTCGACAGTGAGGCGCTGGGTACGGAGCGGACTGTTGCCGGCCAATCTTCTTGACCGGCTCTGGTTCGTCCATGGCGGGGACTTGATTCGTGAGCGATTTGGCGAATGTACAGATATGGGCATAGAATAGACCTGGCAAAGACAAGACCCTGCGCTGCTGCAGCAGCCAGGGTACGGCCACGATGTGCCTCTTGCTAGGGCAGCAAGAGACTGGGCGGTGGACATCGCAGCGGACGCGACACTCCATTCGCGGTGCATCACGCTTGAGGCTTCACGCTCGTTCATCCGTCAATGACATGCTGACTCCATCCTATCTCGCGTCGTACCTGAAGGAGAGCACATGAAGAGGCTGATGCTTGTCGTAGTCTTGTGTTTGGTTGCAGGTTCTTGTACGTCTGAGCCGACTCCGGTACCGACTGACACACTTCTCCCCACCCATACTCCGCGTCCTACACACACGCCTTTGCGCACCCATACACCTCTGCCTGCAAGTACACCGGCTCCGAGAGCCACCGATGCGCCACAGCTAGCACCGACGCCTGAGCTGAGTGAAGCAGACATGGAACTGCTGGCGGTGGCCTGGAGGTCCTGCCTAATGGCGCAAGTGCATGCAGAGGAGGTAATCGCGCAGTTCAACAGCGATCCGCCGCCGACAGTCTACGAGCTTGGCGGTCTCGAGCTCATGCCCAGCACCTTGCGCGACTACTTGCGCGATGAGGCAGAGTTCCCGCCGCAGTTTGAGGGCCTGCGCGACCGCATCGTGGCCGAACTAGAGGCAATCGTGGGTGCGATATTCTTCGTCACGGACTTTGCCGCTGCCTCCGAGGAGCTGGAGACCAGGCGTGACAATCTGAAGGCAATCCAGCTGGAAATCGAAAAGATCGTTCCCGAGGAAACGCTGTGGGCGGAACCTAGCGACAACCCGTAGTGGCAAGGCTGGGAGACGGGTCAAAGCCGGTTCCCCTGGCGCAGGCATGTCTGTCTGAACACCGGGGAGCACGGCGCGGGTGAACAGTGGGCCCGACGCTGTGCACAATCCGCCGACAGACGTGTTGTGGACGATGGCGTACATCTGGAACAACGATGGGGACGAGGCGAGTCAGTGCACGCCTCGCTGCTGGGAAACTCCTTGTGGATGGCCGATTTGACGCTTGATTTGGCGTTCTCAGGTGCCAGGAGTGGCAGTAGTAGGCTCTGCTGTCACGACTGCGGGGAATCTCCTGAATGAAAGATACAGTACCATGGGCTATGTTTGGTTGATGCGCTCCCATACCATGGGTGAAAGGCAGGGTTGAGCCGGGGTCTTTGCTCTAGGGATTCCGCATAGGCCCGGCCTAGAGGCTGTTATGCGGAAAGATTCAGCATAATCAGTAGTTGGGCGGCACAATAATCGCAATACTTACATCACGGAACATAGATCAAAAGAGATGAGATGGAACACAATCAAAGCAGGAATCATGTATACAAACCCATTCAGATCATTCTGTATTTCGTTCTTACCTTTCTCATAACCTGGAGTTTTCTGATCCCGTGGGCGAAGAAATCACCCCAACATCGGGATCAACTATCACTCGTATGTGCGGGTTATGGTCCATTCTTAGCAGCA
>JBFEPU010000412.1:0-2139 GCA_041549915.1 Anaerolineae bacterium
GCAGCAAGAACAGCGCACACACCGGCACGATCGGAGGGACAAAGCTGGGCAGCAGCCCGGCCTTGGTGCCAAGAACGGTGACGCTAAGCGTGACCGCAAGTCCGAAGTAGAATCCAGGTCGCTTCCAGATCCTGATCAGCACAGCAGCAAGCGGGTAAGTGCCGAGTGCCACAACCGAAGCCAGCACTGCAGAAAGCGAGTACTCGCCGACCTGTGCTTCTCTCGTCTCGTCGATTCCGTGCACCATCAGGTGCGCCCTCCACCCAAGCCCGAAGACGCTGTGTCCGCTCCGGCAGCCTTGCCTCGGAGCCACTGCAAACCGATCGTAATCTCCTTGACACCTAGCAAAGTCTCGATCAGCAGGAAGCCGCCGCCGGCAGCCAAAGCAGACACGCCGATGGCTACAGCAGTCGCAAGGCGGCCCGGAGGTCCCATCCATGCAACGGCGGTGAAAACGACCGAAGATGCCAAAGCAGCAGCGAGGACGCCAGCGGCCAACCGGGCGAAGAATGGTACATCCCGGAACACCTGCAAGCGCGTCCCCTGGCGCTCTACCAGCCACACGGCCGCAAGCGCGGAGACCACCGAATACAGCGCGAACGCGATGGCGATGCCCACAACACCAAAAAAGCGAACCGCTGCCAGGTCGAAGGCCAG
This sequence comes from Anaerolineae bacterium, assembly GCA_041549915.1. Classification (GTDB taxonomy): domain Bacteria; phylum Chloroflexota; class Anaerolineae; order UBA2200; family UBA2200; genus JBFEPU01. The sequence goes on from JBFEPU010000412.1 coordinate 658, forward strand.
ATTCACGACCAGAATGACCAGCCGGTGGAGGGAAGCTGTGGCAGTATCCCCTCGAGCGTAGAAGTAGGTCAACAGCAGATTGACCAGGCTTGCTAGGGGGAGGCCGGCAACGAACCATCCCATCATCGCCGCCACCGTGGCTATGCCCTGCGCGTCGAACTGGTCGCTCTCAAACAGCAGCCGGGCGATTGGCACGCGAATAACAACCACGTAGGTAGCAACCGGTGCTATCACCAACAGCGTCAGGCGGATCCCCCGCGTCAGGAGCATGATGATCTCCTGCTGCGCACCGACGGAGTGGGCATGCGAGGACTTGGAGCGTATGACCGTGTTCAAGGTTTGAGAAAAGATACCACTTAGTGCCATGATCAGACGATAGCTGTAACTCAGGGCCGCAACGCTGCCGACAGCTAAGTAGCCCGCCATCATCCGCTCGGCCGCCAGGCCCAGACGAGAGCCCAGCAGGGCCACCGATGGTAAGAGGCTGTTGAGGACCAGGTCCAGCAGCTGGCGCCAGTGATAGGCAGTTCCGACGGAGCGCAGGCGTCGCAGAGATGGCCGCGCCCAGAAAGCCAGCCAAGCAACTCCGCCCAAAGTCCCCAGCAGACGAGCCAGGCCCAGCCCGGCGGCTGACGGCTCGCGGTACAAGAGAAGCGTGGCGCCCACAAAGCATGCGGGACTCACCAGGCCGCCCAGGGCGGCTCTGGTATAGGCTTCCCTGGAGTTCAGGTAGGCCGCCAGCACAGCCCATAGCGTACTGGCCCCCATGGCGGGCAGAGCAAATGTCAACACGTCGGTCAACATCGCCAAGTCAATTGAAGGGCCTGCAAGCCAGGGGGCCAAGGCCCCTGCCAGGCGCTGGGCAACCAAGCCGAGAACGGCAATCGGAATAAGCAGGGCGAAGAACATCTGTGACATGTGCAAATGAGCATCACGCTCGGACGCGCCAGTGGTGAGACAGAACCAAGGCATAAGAACCTGGACACCGATGGACCGCACTGCATTCCCAACCATCGCAGGCACAGCAAATCCCAGGTAGTAGGCATCGCTTACCGTTCCTACCCCGTAGAGGCGGGCAACCAGCACAACAGACGCAAGTTCAACCACGGCGACCAGCGCCATCACAGCGGTGGTCGCGGACCATGACCTTGCAAGGCTAGAGTATGAAGCTGCGAAGCCCTGGCCTGGAGCCTCCGCCTCAGCGTCAGCGCGGGACGTTGTCTGCACTCAGCGGCTCGCTTTCACAATGCTGTCGATTCTGACCTGGATTCTCTCGTTCTCCGGGTGCGTCCCCGGAGTCTGCCAGTAGGCATGCAAGGCCCGTCCGTCCTGGCCAAGTTGCGACAGCCAGTCGCCCGGCCGCGCCGCCTTGCTCTTCACCGCCAAGAGAGCGCCGCTCAGGGCAACACCGGCCATCAGGCTCAGAGCTGTGGGCCCAACGCGCCTCAATAGAGGTGATCATCCCGCTGGTTGTCCCGCCGC
>JBFEPU010000413.1:0-2139 GCA_041549915.1 Anaerolineae bacterium
GCCCGAAGCGGCGCTTTTCGGCCTGGCCGGTATCGCGCATCATCAGCGCGCTCAAGCCCACCCCGACCGCAAGGAACAGGAAGCGATCACCGATTGCCATGGCGTCGATGGCTCGGGTGGTGTGTTCGCCACACAGCAGGCTGAGCGCACCGTGGAGGGTTGCGGGTACGCCCAGGTCACGGCCCAGCACGTTGCCGGTACCGGTGGGCAGTATGGCCAGCGGGATGCCAGTGTTCACCAGTCCGCTGGCGACGCGCGAGACGGTCCCATCTCCGCCGGCGGCCACGAACAGGTCGAAACCTTGCCGCACGGCCGTCTGAACCGCTTTGCGGATGGCGCGCCATTCACTGGCCCGGCAGATCTGATAGCTGCAGCCTGCGCTATCAAGATGGTCCTGCACGGCCTGCACCATGCGATCCAGCTTGCCGCTGCCCGCCAACGGGTTGATCACAACGAAAGCCTTGGTCATGCGTTACCGCCTGTGGCTAGTGAACGGGCCTGGATGTGTGCGACGCGAGCCACCACGTCCCCGTCGAGGGGGCTGCCCATGCGCTGCTGCCCCAACAAGAGGCACAGTGGCCGCAGCCCTGGACTGACGCAACAGTCGCCAGGCTTCCATCTCCATGCCATTCTAGCTGCGGTTTCTTCCTTGGTCAACCAACAGAAATCTGCCCGCCCTCTGGGAGCCTGATCGCGGCTCGTGGTCGCCACTCTTGCGGCGGCGGAGAAGCCGCCTCGGTGTCAAGGTTTCCCCACACCAACTGTCAAAGCTTCCCGACGGACAAGTGCTGCCATCAGTCATAGAATCTGGCTGTCTCTGTTGGTGTGACGCAACGAGGGATTCCCTGCCATCGACGCCCGGTCGCCCTGAAGACAGAGGCCGCCTTGGGGCTTGGTGCCACACGGACATGGGCGGTGCGCGAGCGGAGCTTGAGCCACTTGTTCAGCTGCGACCTGTCCAGAAGACCTCGCTGACCTAGCAAGGAGCAGCACCATGCACAATGTCCATATCGTGACCGACAGCAACTGCCACATACCAGCTGCCCTTTGCCAGGAGCTGGACATCCACGTCGTTCCCCTGCCATTCGTCTGGGACAGCATCACCTATCTCGACAACGTGGACATGGGACCGAGGGAATTCTATGCCAAGCTGCGGAGCAGCCGATCGCTCCCCACCACATCCGGTCCCACTCCAGGATCGTTCAAAGAGGCATTCGGATCACTGGCCGCAGACGGAAAGCCTGTCCTGGCCATCCTCGTTGGGGAGGTGTTCTCCACCACCTTCACCACAGCGCGCCTGGCCAGGGATATGCTTCCCGATCTGGACGTCACCATCCTCGATTCAGACTCCAACAGCATGGGCCTGGGCTTCCAGGTGCTTGCCGCTGCACGCGCGGCAAAAGAGGGAAAAGCGGTGGACGAGATCATCTCCATCGTGAAGCGCGTGAGGGATACCTCTGGGGTTGTCTTTGCCGTGTCCAACCTCGACTATCTTCGACGAGGAGGGCGGATCAGCCACATAGGGCACTTTGTGGCTTCGAGCCTGAACCTGGTGCCGATCATGGAGCTGAACGGCGGTCCGATCAAACCCGTCGAACGGGTGCGCAGTCACAAGAATGTCATACCGCGCATCCTTGATCTGGTTGCCGACCGTCTCGTGAACGAGCGACCCATTCGAATGGCCGTCGCTCACGCGGATGCAGAGGCGCCAGCTTGGGAACTGGCAAAGCAAGTTCGTGCCCGCTTCAATCCAGACGAACTGATCACCTCCGAACTCAGCCCTGTGCTCGGTATCCATGCCGGACCGGATGCCTTTGGCCTGGCTTATGCATCGGGCATCTAGCTCATGGGGGACGCTCCATTCCCCTCCACGCTCAGCATAGCTGTGCGAGCAGAACCGAGGAGCTATGAAAAACGATTCATACCGCAACGTTGCTGGCATCTACGACCGGCTCTTCGAGTCCATGAACAGAGGGCTCAGGCTGGCAGCGATCAAGATGTTTGGTCCTGTGAGCGGCATGAATGTCCTGGATGTCGGCTGCGGAACAGGCACCTTCCTGGAGCTTCTGCAACCGCACGACTGCCATCTCTATGGCCTGGATTCGTCGCCTTCCATGCTGGAGGTGGCTCACAAGCGCC
>JBFEPU010000414.1:0-2131 GCA_041549915.1 Anaerolineae bacterium
AGGCTGACAGGCCACGCCGTGCAGGTGCCGAGCAGGGGCAGCCCAGGCACCTGGTGGTCGTGGCGCCGTGACCTGCAGCTGAGAGTCATGCAGAAGAGGCTGCAATCGCAACGGCACCCACCCAGCCCCTGAGTCGCAGGAAGCCTGCACCCTCCCCGCAATGCTCCACCTGTAGCAACCTAGCGGATCCCGCTGACGCGGTGAGCTTTTACAACGTTGAGTCGCGCGCTACCGGCGATCCGCACATCTGCCCTGGGCAGAGCTCTTCGGACACACCCGACGTGCGACGTGCGGTCCTGTCTCCGTCGCCCGTCTGCTCCATGACCGAGCGTACCGTGATTTGCACTCTGCAGGGGGGTGTGGTACAATGTTGAGTGCTCGAACAAATGTTCTATACCCGGAGCGGCCCTGTCGCCGCTCCCTACCGGAGGTCATGATGATAGACAAGATTCTGGGAGTGGGTTCCATGTTTGACTGGATCAGCCCCCTGGCAAGCATCTTCGGGGACGTGGTGAACGGTCCTTCCCACACATTCCTGATCCCCTATGACAACTGCCCCCTCAGCGGTCGCGAGGTCGCGGTGCTCTTGCGGAGCCGTGGGGTGAAATCGTGGGGGCACATGGTGGTGAGTGGGACCTTTATGATCAGCGTGCGCCTCGGTCAGGCTGGTTGGGCTCAGCACCTGCTGGAGGATGCGGGCGTCCCGATCGAGAATCCCGTGGTGGCGCCTGACAGATCAGCACGTGCCAGGCGCAGGCAGGCGGCCAGAGGGCGGCGGCGTGGGCAGCTCGGAGAACTCCAAAGCATAGCCGACTCGGTGAAGGATATACTGGATAGCCCGCTTTTCTAGGCCGTGATTCAGAGTGCACACGATGCGGGCTCGCGGCTCCGCGTGTCGCAGCGCACTAGCTACTGAGGGCGATCCACAGCACGGCTATTGCGAGAAAGATCAGTAGCAGGATCCAGACGATCATCTCTGTCTGGGCCCTTACGCTTGTCATGTAGACTTGTCGGGGGGACTGCTTGGTCTCGACCACCGTGGTCTTTTTGTCAGCCTGCACAGCTTTCTTGCGCAGCATTGCCAGCCGCTGAAAGACAAATCCGATCACGCCGGCAGTCAAGAAGCCAAGTAGGAATCCGTAGCAGATGTCAGAGTCGGCCACTGCAGTTCCTCCAAACATGCGTCGCAGCTGTTGGCCACCATTGCGGTTCTTGGCGCCCAAGACACTGGGGAGTCGCAGAGCGCTTCGCTTCGGCGCTTATTTTACTACAGGTTGCGGTTCTGGGCAAGCCCTGCTTGTGCGCCCGGGCTGTGGGTGCGCCCCGAACTGTCCCGGGATTCTCTGGGCAGCGCACGCAGGGCAGGTCGAGCCGCTACGACACAGGCCAGATCGTGGAGTGGCGCTTTGGGAATAGGGCATCTAGCAGGGGCTTTCCCTTGTCGCTTGACGCCCAGGCGTCGGCAAAGGCGTAGTCGAGCTCTGCCATCGACCTGTAGCCAAAGAGCAGTTGCAGGAAGGAGAGGTCAGGGAAGCCAGCGTCGCCTTCTTGCTCTGGTGTCGGCCGCCATGCATCCACTTCCACGAGCCTTCCACCGTCAAAGGCGAGCCGCAGCCCGGTCCGGTAGAAATTCAGCTTGAGCTCGCCACTGTGCCCGGCCAGGATGGAGCCTCCAAGCCGGCGTTCAAGGACGGGCGCCACATGCCGCAGGAAGCCGGGCAGATCTGGAACGCGCACGTACCATGCGTACGGTAGCTCTGTGTGTGGCAGCCATCTCTCCGCGCCTTGGTAGGCTGGGTGCTCGGCCCCCAGGGAGAAGGCAAAGCGCGCTGGAGCCGGTTCAGAGTTCTGCGCCGCCCACTCCTCGCCGAGTGCCCAGAGGTAGCGCACCACCGTGGGGGTCACGGCAAGCCACGAGACCCCTGGCCTAATCTCGTACGAGCTGACCCGCAATGTCCCATCGCGCATGCGAGGCGCCTGGGCCAGAAAGCCGATAGCTTCTCCATCTGGTATCTCGATTATGGCGAAGGGCGTCCGAGCTCCACTCTTCTGGGTCTTGCCGTCGAACTCGTACTGCCACAGAGCCTCATCGCGGACGCAGGCCACGGGGTAGCGCTCCGTGCCCTGCTCG
>JBFEPU010000415.1:0-2121 GCA_041549915.1 Anaerolineae bacterium
CGGATGAGGCCCCGGTCGACGCCCCCGAAGAATTCGTCCCCTTCTGTGGCGCGCTGGCCGTGGGCGCCGTCGCTTCCGCCTCCGCACGGTTGTACCACCAGGGGCTGGCAAGGCTCAAGATGTTGGCCAGAGATCCTCGATGGAGGATGAGAGAAGCCGTGGCCATGGGCCTTCAGCAACTCTTGGATTCCAGGCCCCAACAGACCATTGAGCAGCTGTCATCGTGGGTGAGGGGAGGCGATTTCCTGGAAATGAGAGCTGCGGCCGCGGCCGTTGCCGACCCGGCTGCACTGACGCAGACAGAGACGGCGCTCTCGGCCTTGGAGTTGCACCGAACAATTGTGCAGCGCATGCTGGAGAGCAGCGAGCGCAAGTCAGACGCTTTTCGTATCCTCAGGAAGGCACTGGGCTATACACTGAGCGTCGTCGTGCAGGCGGTTCCAGATCCAGGTTTCGGGTTTATGACCGGGTTGATCGAGACGCGGGATCCAGATCTGACGTGGATCGTGAAGCAGAACCTGCAGAAGAACCGTTTGGTCAAGAACTTTCCCGATCAGATTGCGGCAGCCAGGCGCCTGCTGGAGCCGGGAAGGGTGTCGCCACCCAGGTGATCACTGTGTGATGCGACACGTGCTCGTCCGCGCGTGATCAGCCTTTCCGTACGGTGCATGCCGCGTGGCGCAAGCCTTCGGCGCCAGGAGAGACGACGGCAACCGCGGCGCTGCCGGTTGTGCCACCTCGATACAGCGTGCACTTGACGGGGATGCTTGGCTGACTGTACAATGGGCGCGCAAGCTTGGCCTTGACCGAGGAAGCGACAGGGATGCCCCTTGGGGCGAAAGGAGAGCAACGTGGCAGAGAGTGTCTACAAGGTCATTGAGCTGGTCGGAACCAGCACGGAATCCTGGGAGAAGGCTGCTGCCGCTGCCGTCGCGCGGGCTGCAGAGACGCTACGCGACCTGCGAATCGCCGAAATCTCCGAGCTGGATCTGCAGATCGAGGATGGCAAGATTCGCGTCTACCGCGCCAAGGTGAAGGTGTCTTTCAAGTACGAGGGGAGTGACTGATCTGCATCTCCCGCACCATTGCCGAGCACGAACCTTGCTCAGGCGCTGACTGACACCTGCAGTGATCGCGGCCCGGAGCCCCACCGCATTCAGCCATGGGTCTGTCAGCGTAGCCCGCCGGCTCAAAGAGTGGCGAGCGGAGTCGGCGCTGGCCGGCATGTCTTGCCCGCGAAGGTCCAGCCCGGGGATGCCATTCGTGCCAGCGGAGCCATGTTTGGCAACCCTTCTGGTGGGCGTCTTGACACCGTTCGCTCCTTGGCCACAATAGTCAATCAGGAAGGAATCTTGCCCAGGGATCCTTTGGGCTCCTAGCAGGGATCGTCTGCCTTGCGATATGAGAGGACACCCGGCCATGGATCCGACCGCAGGGATGCCTCAGTCAAGACTGGATGAGCTCATGGCCAGCTTCAGGGAACAGGGGCGCCGTCTGACCCAGCAGCGTTTGGCGGTGCTAGGCATCCCGGGCACGAGCACGGAGCACCCGAGTGTGCAGCAGATCCACGAACAGATGAAGCTGACTTTCCCCATAGTGAGCGTGGCCACCATCTACGCCACCATCGGACTGCTGGAGCAGACGGGGGAGGTGATGCTGTGGGCTCTCGCAAACGGCGGCAACCGCTACGATGGGAGAAACCCCGAACCGCACCCACACCTGTTCTGCGAGAACTGCGGGCCGATGGTCGACTTAGAAATCCCCTCAATTGACGAACTACCTTTTGACGTGGCCCACAAGACGGGCTGCCGCATTGTGAACCATCACCTCGCTTTTTTGGCGTGTGTCCCAGCTGTCAGCAAAGCGAATAGCGGCTCTATCCCAGCCTTCCGCAAACTCGCGGTGGGTGCAGAGGATAGAAGGTCGGCATTGGTGCGTGTAGGAATGAACTGCTCACGGGCATCCCGACCGAAGCAAGTTCGCAGGCGCCAGGAACGCCACAGGAGCGCATCCCGCTGGCGGACTGGTTTCACGGCGTGCTGGGGGTCATGGCTCGGCAGGACTGGAGATCCGAGCCCGATCTCTCATGCTTACCTGACCGACGAGGCGGTCTGGCTCAAC
>JBFEPU010000416.1:0-2113 GCA_041549915.1 Anaerolineae bacterium
GTAGAGTCCAACACGTAGAATCGCCCCGAGTGACTGCCAACCAGTTTCGCATACTTCCACGCCTCGACATCAGCCACCTTCAGGGGAATCAACTGCTTCGTCGCCGGATCGTAGTCCAGTAACCACCCATTGCTCTCAAGAATGACCAAGCTAGCCTTCTGCCGACTGGGGCCGGTTGGCATCCATACCATGTCCACCAGGTCACCCACCACAAGATTGGCAACCTGATCGCCCCTGCTTACCAGGACCGTTGCCGTCGAGGCGGGATCTAGTGCATTCTGGAGCTGATCGTCCATGCGGTGGTGATAGACATGTCCATTGTGCCGGTCCATCACAAAGATATGCGCTCCTTGCACCACGACGCGCGTGAGTTTGGCATCCGATGGGTAGGAAGTGAGTTTGCCAATCCAGTTGATTCGCCGCACCTGGTTGACCAGATCCAGTCGTGCCAGGATCTTTTTCCGTAGATCTTGGGCATCGGCACGCTCGGGCTCGTTGACCAGCAACTTGTCGACGAACTGCTGCGCGTTCGCCAGATGAGTGCGGGCAAGCGCAATGTCTGTATCCACCCGGGCCTGCTCCCAGTAGGTGTTGGCTTGTTGCCACAGAGCCTCCTGAACAGATCTCTGTGCCTGTCCTCTCTGGATCCAGGCGACGAGCACCACGATAGCCACGATTATGGGGATTGCGACGGCCACTGCCACCAGCAGTTTCTGAACTGAAGCGGAGCGAGCTGGGGTCTGACTTTGCTTACGTACGGGCGGTTTCTCCGCAGTCGTCGAACTTGGCTTCACCGGAATCTGTGGCACTGCAAGCCGCCCCGGCATCATACGCCTCAGCAGTGAAAGCAGCCCATACCACAGACCTGCCAACGCTGCAGCACCTGCTGCCAGGACCTCCCTGAGGCGCTGGCTCAGTCTGATCTGAGCCCCCACCTCCAAAATCCGCTCCCAGGTCGAGCCGGTCTCATCCGGCTCTTCTTCCTCGTACGGATCGGCGAACTGCTCTGGCTGCTCCAGACGTGGAACCCGGACGGATTCCACTTGTCCGGGCGCACTCCCCTTTTCCTCCCGACCGCGCTCCTGATGGATGGGAGCTTGAGCAGAGGGAGATGCGGTAACTCTTCGACCGGCGGTCGTGGGTACCACGGCCCCGGCAATAGGTTGAGCCCTACCCTCATCAACGGCGGCATCTCCTAGGCGTACCACTAGCGCAGATAGCTCAAAGCCCCCACCCTGGCGGCGTAGATCTTGAAGCAGAGCGCTGACCGGGGTTACGGATAGGATTCTTGGCCAGGCTGCGGGAGCTATATCGCGCGCCAGCCCGCTGCTGCCAAAGAGGATAGTGTCGCTAGGGCTTGTCTGGCTATGGTACAGATCAACGTTGAGTTCATGACGCTCGCCAAGCGCTACAGCATCTACCTCTTCAGGCGGGAACCCGTCCAACCAGGGGGATCTGTCAGGATAGCGGCTCTCCTGTCCTTGATGAAACAGGTAGATGAGCGCCGGGCCGGCCTGGGCAATGAACAGATCATTGCCGCGCAGCACTGCACACGAGACGCCCGCGGATCTCTGCTCCCCGGGCAGCGAGTTCCGGTTCTCCTCTAGCAGCAGTTCATTCGCCTGGTACACGGCCTGACGCAGTCCGGCGGTCACGCTGCCCCTCTGACTGTAGTAGGTTTGGCGCATAACCTGAAGCATCTGCCTGGTAATGGCGTCGTGCTCGGTCCCTGCACCAGAGAGCTCCACCAGAATATATAGACTGCCTCTGCTCCGCCCCCTGGCAAAGGGTGCTGTGCGTTCGTCCACCAGGACATTATTTGGCTGGTCGTATAGGCTGCCACCCACCACAGCGATGCCAGCAACCGTGGTCTTTGTGCCCATGGTACCTCCTCCCTAGAACAGGATCCCCGCGTCACTCTTGACCGCAGAGACCTGGCGGGTTACACCCCAAGGGGAGAAACTTGGCTACCCGATCAGGACGAATCCTGATCACCACAGACGATGCTACACTGTAACTAGGGGGCTGGCAGGTCCCTTGAGGTGACACACCAGCCCCACCGATCGTTGCCGATACACACTATGCGGAAAGCGTCGCGGCTTTCCCGCCCCAC
>JBFEPU010000417.1:0-2112 GCA_041549915.1 Anaerolineae bacterium
CGCAGAGTTTATCGTCTTTGAGGATCGCTACCGGCGTTTAGCAGGGGCCGACTTGACGCAGATGTTCGCGGACCGGGGAGGCCAGCTGGCCGAGAGGAAAGAGAGATCTGAGGGCATCGAGAACTATGGACAGTTCATGTACCTTCGCAAGTTCTCGGCCGACTTTTCCAAGGAAATGAGCAGGTCGGTACGCGCTATGCTTCAGACCTGGACGCAGGGCTAGCTGTAGCAGCGCCCTGCAAGTCCCATCGGCGGGGCGATCCGTTCCAAGAGGGTTGCTTTGCGCATGCGAGAATGTCACGACCAGGTGCGCGGATGGAACAACGTCCTCACCGCTGTTCCTGCAACGAGGAGAGAAGAAACCCTGATGAAGAACACGTACGAATACGCAGAGCAGAGCAACCGGGAGCTCTGGGACGAGCTGGCCCCCGTACACTTCAAGGCCTACCGCGAGGTAGCCATCCTGCGGGAAGGGGGAACCAGCCTGGACGAGATCGAACTGCGAGAGATCGGAGAGGTCAGCGGCAGGACGCTGCTCCACCTGCAGTGCCACATCGGGACGGACACCCTGTCGTGGGCAAGGCAGGGGGCGATTGTCACCGGCGTGGATTTCTCGGCACAGTCGATAGCCTATGCCCAGCGATTGAAGCAGGAGTTGCAGCTGGAGGCGACCTTCATGCAGGCCAATGTGTACGAGCTGCAAACAGTCCTGCACGAGCGGTTTGATATTGTGTATACATCGCGAGGCGTATTATGCTGGCTGCGGGACCTGGACGAATGGGCGCAGATCATTGCCCACTTCCTGAAACCGGCCGGCATCTTCTACATGATGGAATCACATCCCATTCTCAACATCTTCAATGAGACGCAGCAAGGCGAGTTGACCATTGGCCATCGCTACTTCCACACGCCGCAACCGACGCTGTGGGATGAAGACGGGCCAGACTATGCGGACGAGACCTTCTTTTCTCAGCATCCCTCCTACGAGTGGGAGTGGTCACTGAGTGACATTCTCAATTCCCTGCTCAAGGCCGGGCTGCGGCTGGAGTTCCTTAATGAATATGAGCGGCTTTTCTTCCGACTCTTTCCTGGCATGGTAGAGTTTTCCCCGGGATGGTATGGCTTTCCGCAACATGCCGGCATGCTGCCTCTGCTGTTTACGCTCAAAGCCGCAAAAGGTGATACCTCAAGTACTTAGCATCGGGTAGGCATGGCAGATCTGCCATGGATTACCACCGGTTCGGCGTCGCGCTAAGAGAGCGTGTCCCTGCGTGCACCGCCCGGGCAGTTGCGCCGATCAGCCAGATACAGGTCAGGATGCTCAGTGGAATCCTGCAAGGCAATCACGGGCGAATGCATTAGGCGACACGGTGACGAGCGCTCGTATCAGCCGAAAAGTCACACCGGCCCGACCAGGGAATTGCATTGGATCAGCCAGAACACCGGCGGAGGAAACCCAGCTAGGCGCTCGCCGGGCCCATCCCGAACAGGAACCGCAGCCATCTGCTGCGTCGGATCACCAGCGCATACAGCGAAGCGCAGATGGTGAACGCAGCGGCCACCAGCAGCAGGTACTTGGGCAGGATGGCCAGCGGCCAATCGCGCATGGCATAGGCCAGCATCACGATCACCGGCTGGTGTAGGATGTAGAACGGCAGCACCGCCGGGCCGAGGATTCCCAGCGCCGGGTGGACAACATTGAGGTGCCGCGAGCCAAACCCAAGCACTGCCAGCAGCCACCACCAACCGTTGATGGTGCGCAGGCCCCACTGCAGGACGTAGTCCGCAGATCCAAACTCCAGGTCACCTATTTGCGGCGCCCAGATGGCCAGCGGGACCGTCGTCAGCACCGCCAGACCGAGCGCCACCCAGCGCTGCGACTGCACCGCCGGCCGCAGCCTGGCATCGCTGGCCAGGAGAGAACCGATCAGGAAAACAACCCAGTGAGTCCCCAGCGCCCAGCCGCCCTCATGCCAACTGAGGAACAATCCACTCTGAGGTAGCAGCACCTCGGGCAGCAGCATCGGCAGGCCCAGCAACAACAGCGCTCCTGGGCGGGCCAGGACGTTGGCGAGGGCCGTCGTAGCTCTCTGACCACGCGTGCTGCGCAGC
>JBFEPU010000418.1:0-2110 GCA_041549915.1 Anaerolineae bacterium
GCGTCTAGCGCAGGGTCACGGCCAGTGAGCGGTCCCGTCGCAGGTTCAGGTCATATGATATGACGCCCTCCTGCTGACTGCGTGGCTCGGGCTGAGCAGTTGAGAGCCGTGCTCCCGAAGGCAGCTGTATCCGAACTCTCACCGGTACTGCATCCGTCCCCGGCTGCTTCTCCATCACCAGTCGATAGCGCTTCCCATCCCAGTCGGGAAGACGGTAGGTGAAACTGACAGTCCGGCTCTCCGCCGCTGGTACCATGAAGAAGGCAGCGAAGACCGTCTTGCCATGTTCATCGCTGATGGTTTCGGTCTGGGTGACCCCCCTGGCGGACAGCAACTCACTGCCAAGTGGTACGTAGATGCGCAGGTAATTCCAGTAGCAATCCTGTGTCATGAGCTCGTAGGTCGCCTTGATCTTGGGCACATGCACGCACGCCTCCTGCGCGGGGCTGTGATTCTCGTAGGTGATGGTCACAGTGGCTTGCGGGGCCGCCTCGCGCCGGAGGGTGACCTCATAATCGACGAGCCTAACCAAGTTGACGTTGACTTTGTTATAGCCCATGTTCGTGTCCAGGGCCAGCATATAGTCGGCTCCAGGGGCAGGATCCAGCGCCCCGTCAATCCCCATCGTCGCCAGCAGACGTTGGACAGCGGGTTCGTGGAAGTGCATCAGAATGTGCTTCTCATCCATCGCCTTCCACACAGCTTTGCCCAAATCAACTAGCTGGTGCTCTGCTCCCCCGCCCTGAAGCTTGGTCATCAGCGCATCACCCAACAGCCCGATGAAATCCTTGCGGTGCAGCCACCACTCGGTCTTTACCTCATCCCAACCCAATTCCTCCGCCCATTCCCTGAGGGTCATCCCTTCTGGGAGCTGCGGGCCCCAGTACTCCCTCATCCTGTCCAGGACGTTGTCCCCATCCACCCAGTCCTCGAATTCCTCCAAGTAGAGAGGACCGACGGCCCTCACCAGCTCGCGCACGGCCAACATGTCAAAGGCAACAACCCCAAGGATCTCGGTGCTGTTCTCGATGTGGTAGAGATCTTCCACGTCCTGTGCCGCCGTCGGAAAGTCCGGCGACCAGTTGCCGTCTCGCGTCACCCACTGGTCAATGCCCATGTAGCGCGTCATCGGCTCTGGAGGCCAGGGATGCTCCGCAGTGAACTTGTCAAAGTAGTAGCTGTCCTGGATGTCCAGATCCCCGATATTACCCCGCTCTACGCTTACCACGCCGATGGCCGTCACGAACCCACCGGTTGCGCGCAGCTCGTCGTTGTTCTGCGCCAGCACAAGATAGTTCACCGGCCCTGCCTCGCCCAGCATAGCAGGAGCGGCCGCACTGGCTTCCAGCGCGACCTGACCCAGCCATAGATAGCGCTCCAGCCTGGGCACAACTGCCGACAGAGGACGCCAGAGCTGCGCCTCGTTCAGCACAGAGACGTCTTGGGCTGCCTGACCCACCAACTCCGCGGTCCGGAGAAGCGACGGGCGTGCGCTTCCCAGGCCTGCCGAGAGTGCCTCGGTCATAGTTAGCCCTTCACTACCCGCCGCCGCCTCACGCCCTTCCAGAGCGTCCGCCACAGCCAGCAGGCCGTCGCTGGCCGTCTGCCCTGCCCTGGCAAGCTCGGCACCTACGCGAAGAAGCTCATCCGCCGCGTACAGATTCTCGCGCGCGCCGCGCCAAGGAAGCCATACCGGCCGGATCAGCGGCCCGAGCCCCACGCGCAGGCCACGGAGCGCCTGCTCGACGCCGCGCAAGGCCATTTCTACTTGAGGGGGGCCTTCAGGGTCGAGCAAGAGAGAAGTGGGGTTCTGGGCAAGCGCCCTCAGATGCATGCCAGTTCGCCACAACCCGTAAACATGCCTGCCGACCAGCAGCCAGGTCGCCGCAGTGACAAGCAACGCGACGATCAAGAAAGCTGCCAAGAAGGTGCGGGACCGGCTCCTTTGTGCGACGTCTTGTGTATCCAGCGTCAAAGACATACCTCCTAAAAGCGGTGATCCATGCAGTTTCAGAACATCCCTCAGGGCATAAGAGTCCTGTGTCAAGGATTTCGCTATTATAAAGCACGCCCTTGCGCGCGCCAAACCTGGCGCAGCAGCCACCCCCCC
>JBFEPU010000419.1:0-2109 GCA_041549915.1 Anaerolineae bacterium
AGCGACTGTGTCAACAACCACTTTGCCAACAGCGACCTGTTGGCCAATGAAAAAGACGCCGGCAAAGAGCACCGCGGCCAGCACCAGGTTCATTGCCGACCCGGCCAGCAGTGTGCTGATGCGCACGAGGGCGCTCTTGCTGGCAAAACTGCCAGGCTCGCTGGGATCCTCCTCGCCGAGCATACGCACGAACCCGCCAATAGGGATGGCATTCAGCGTGTACTCCACACCATCTCGAACTGCAAGCGTTTTCAGACGAGGCGGGTAGCCGATCCCGAACTCCTGGATGACAATCCCTCCGCGCCTTGCCATAATGAAGTGGCCCAACTCGTGTACCAGGACCACCACGCCAAACACGAGAACGAACGCAAACGCATTAAGCAACATCTTCTACCGTGAACTCCTCGCCCTCCCACTCTGTGGAGGGACAAATGTCAGTGTATCCATTATACGCATTTGACTCTTCAAGGGCAAAGCTATCTGCCTCCACCTGGCCACAGGCGTGGGCTTGACGAACTCGCCCCCGCAGTTCGCCTTTGCTTCTCGGCCCCAACAAGCTCGCTCAATCTCGCTTCTGAGCAGCACTAGCCCACCAAAGGGCCCTCAGCTCGGGCATTGCACCCCGCAGCGGTCAGACAGTGACGGGACAATGCTGAGAGACACAGCCGACGCGAGGAAGCATGGGAGCTTGTCCGTTCTGTGGCAAGAGCTCACTCAGTCAGGGGATGCAGATGATTCAGACCGTGATCAGCGTCCCAGGGCTGAGACCTGGATCAGTCAGTACACGCTCGAGCAAGCCTGCTCGCAGGCCGGACAGCAGCCGGACTTGCGTTTGTGGCAACTCGCGCACCAGATCTGTCATCAGGTGCACCTTGGAGCGCATGCCTCCCGTGACGTCAACAGCGTGCGACCCACCCAAGGACTCCTCCGCGTCTTCGCTATGACTGGCACTAATCACGGGGATGAGGTGCGCCTGCGGATCCAGGCGAGGGTCGGCACTATAGACGCCTTCCAGCTCTCCCAGGAGAAGAATGCGGCGTGGACGCAGGACGCGAGCCAAGTAGACGAAGATGGCCTCCGTAGACACGATGGTGCTGCCCCACTCCTCATCGAGGGCCACGTCGCCGTAGACGAGCGGAACCAGGTGGTGCCTGAGCAACTGTCGAATAGGATGGGTCGCCAGCTCGATCAGCTGGCCTGCCCGACATCGAGCTGATGCAGACGGCTGTACAGAAACGACCGGCACCCCTGCACCGAGGAAGGCATCGGTCACAATGCGATTCAGCCGTGTCGCCGCGGCACTCGTCAGCGCATATCCATTCCATTCCGTGCAGCCGCTCTGAACTTGGTAGCGGCGCGCGACCATGTGGCCAAATGACCCGCTGCCGTGTCCCAGCACCAGGCTCACATCTGGGCACCTATCGAGCGCACGGTGCACTTCCTCAGCCAGGCGGCGTATCACATCCGTATGCGCAGTCGCTTCGATGCTTTTGTCGGTGATCAGCGAGCCGCCAAGCTTGATGAAGACGGGGCTCGATGGTTCAGCCACTGGCCTCGCCCCCAATCACGACTTCTTCTCCAAGAATCTCCACCCAGTCACCCGTTTCGATCCGCGAAATATCAACCAAGTCTACCATCGGAATCCCGGCCATGATCGCGCCTACTGCCACTATGGCTTCGCTACGCGCGTTGATAATCGCCGCGGGGGCCAGTCCGCTCCTCGAGAGGCGATAGAGCGTATAGGACCCGACCGTACTGCCTTTGCCCTTTGGGAAGACGAGTACGCGACCGGCCACAGATTGTCCCTGCAATGGGTGACCTTCTTCGATGACCACTCCGGTCTCGGGATCTACACCACCGAGGAAACCAATGGCCGCGGGCGACACCAGCGCCTGCCCACGCACGTTCCCGCGGAAGATCACCCGCCCTCGCAGCTTCTGCATCTGCTCATGCCTCGCAGTGTTCAGAGGAGCCAGGCCAGTGACCACTCAGCGCCGCCTCGATGCACTGCTCCAGTGTACCAAAGCGCCGTTGCAGGCCCGAATGGGTGGGGCTGTAGAAGGCCGCCTTGGCAGAGTTGGTTGCCATGGCTCGGAAACCCATCTCCTC
>JBFEPU010000420.1:0-2083 GCA_041549915.1 Anaerolineae bacterium
AGGTTCTCGATAGCGAGACAGCGCAAGTCGACTCGCTCCAGCAGCCCCGGGTGTGACTGGGCAAGTTTCTGCTCAGCACGATCGAGCATTTGCTCAGCAAAGTCCACCAGGCATACGCGATGTCCCAGACCGGCCAGGGTGGCAGCGTATCCCCCTGTGCCGCCGCCTGCATCGAGCACCGTCAGTGGGCCAGGGATCGCCGGATATAGTTTAGGAGGTGCTCTGTGACCAGATCCTGACGCAGTCGACCCAAGGGCGTTGTTGTGTAGCGGTCCCAGTCCTCCGCACGCGCTGCGAAGGCCGCAGCGCGGTTGAGCGCTTCGGCTTGCTCGCCCACCACACCCTCCGTGCCTGCAATTATATCACGGGTGTGTGGGGCGTCAAGACGGTGCGCGGTGTGCAGTGCAAAACGCACACTCTGTGAGTTAAGGGCATGCTGACTATGTGAGGCAGGGGCGGGAACTGGCAGGAACAGGTGTGGCGCGTATGGAGAGGAGACAGTACGGGGAGTGCTCAGCGCACCAGTGCGCAAGCAGCTTGAAGGGGTTGCCAGGGGCTGCCAAAGGCATGGCGGTCGCAGCCTGGACGGGCAGTTGCGCATGAGCGAGATGGCACGGACCAGGAGACTGCTCAGACACGACTTCTGCTAAGCGGGCTTGACTGCGGACTGCTGGGTTCCCCGGCTATCCGTGTCTGCATTCTCACTAGACGTCAGACGATGTCAGGCGCAATGAGGTTGCGGTAGTCTTTGAGCAAGGCAAGGGCAAAGCGGAGGTCGCGCTGGGTCGCCTCTCCCAGGAGGAACAGGATCAGCAACACCACGCCGCACAGGACGAGCAGCTGCGGGACCACCCAGATGCCCGGTGCGTGCCAAGCACTGGCCAGGGCGTAGGCGATCGCGCTGGTGGCCAGGATGCGCACGATCGTTCCAAGCGTGGGACCGGCCCGACACCAGCGATGGACGGCGATCATCATTGCCGCCGCTACTGCCCAGGTGGCCATCGCGGTGGTGGCGGCCGCACCGACAGCACCCACGCGAGGCACCAGAATCCAGTGGCCGATGAGCGCCAACACAAGCAGGGGACCGCTGAAGGCGAAGGTGGAGCCTGGACGTCCCACCGCAGCAAGCATGGCGGCCGCAACCGACATTATCACCGCCGCAACGATGGACAAACTGACCCAAACCAGCAAGGGAGCTGCCGGCTCGAAGCCAGCTCCGAAGATGAGGAGGATCAGAGGGGGCGCTGCCCCGGCGCCCAGTGCTGCAAAGGGCAGTAGCCAGAGCGTCAGGCGCAGGGTCTGGCGCATGATGGCACGTGCCTCGTCTGTGCGCCCGCGGGCCCACGAATCGCTGACAGAGGCCAGCACAAGCGGCGAGAACGCACGAGAGAAAACCTGACCTGCAGAGTCAAAACTGCGGGCAGCGCCATAGTGACCGGCGGCTGTCGCGCCAGCGAGGGCCTGTACTGCCCACAGGTCGATGCGCTTGTGGAGCCGCCTGCTCATCGTGTCCAGGAAGAGCAACAACGAATATCGCAGCAGCTTCCTGCGCGGAATGTGCACCCTTCGCCACAACCGGAGACCCAGCCAGCGCCGTGCGATCCAGAGACCTGCACAGGACGCACCGACAGTAGCCAACGCTGCTCCGGTCATGCCCAAGCCGATGCTAACCAGGAGGACAACCAGCAGAAGCCGGCTGGTCTCAGAGACGACCGGCAGGAGCGCGCTGCGCCGGAAGGCGCGGCGGCCGTTTAGGACGTTCCGGTAGGCCTGGGCCAGCGCGGAAACGGGGATGGCCGCGGAGAATACCCGCAGAACCGGTTCCAGCTCAGGTGCGCGGAGGCTGTCTGCGAGTGTCGGCGCGGCAAGGAAGGCGACCGCTCCGGCCGCGATACCGAGAAACAACTGGATCTGCGTCAGTGCAGTGGCCACCGGCTGCCACTCGGTTGTTTCGGCAATGAGCTTGACAGAGGCGCGATTCAGGAGCATGGATATGGTCATCTGCGCCCAAGCGATGATTGACATTGCGACGCTGTACACGCCAAAGTCGGCCGGGCCCAGCACCCGCGCCAAGAAGGCTGAT
>JBFEPU010000421.1:0-2079 GCA_041549915.1 Anaerolineae bacterium
ATCCCACAGTCGGAGGGACCGAGCGGTCTTTGCCGGTTGTGGCATGATCTCAGCCACTGGTTTTCAGTCTGGCCAGAGTGCTGACCAGGCGTGGGTCCGGGGCGTCTCCAGGCTTCGCAAGTCTGTTCCAACCTTCACACTGCTCCGCTGTGTCCCCAACGGACAGCGCCGCCCTCCCTTGTCTTATTAGGACCTTATTGGTAGGATATCCGCCAAGCGCCAGATCGGGCTGGATTGGATGCGCTGCATCCGCAGCCCGGCGATTGCCGTTGGCGAGATGGGCGGGCTCCCGGCGGCCATGCTTTGCGTCCGCAATAGCGCCTCTGCGCTCGGTTGGTTTGGCGTGGGATTCGGGCAACGACCGAATCTCCTGTTACCATTTCTCTCCCCAGAGAGACATGGTAAGTAAGTAGTGACACTACTATCGGAACGGGGTTTCGCGGCATGTACAAATCGCTCACAGGTCGCATCAAACTGCGCGTCGCCGGTGAAGATCACGCTTTCACGGCTTTGTACCACCAAGTCGCGGATCGGGTGATGCGCTACATCGCCGTCCGGGTGGGTTCCAGGCAGGTCGCGGAGGATCTGGCCGCGCAAGTCTTCCTGGAGGTGCTCGAAGCGATGCGTCGAGGAAGAGGGGGACGGAATCTGCAAGCCTGGGTGTTTGGGGTCGCACGGCATATGGTGGCAGACCACTATCATCACCGCCGCCGGACGCTGTCGCTGGAGGCCGCGCGAGACGTTGCCGCGGCCGGCCCTGCCCTGGCAGAAATCGCCGATCAGCAACTGAAGCTTGAACGCCTTGCCGCTGCCCTGCAAGCCCTGGCACCAGATCGGGCGGAAGCCCTGGCGCTGCGCATCTTTGGTGGCCTGTCTACCGCCGAGGCGGCTCAGACAATGGGCAAATCCCCGCAGGCCGTCAAGATGCTCGTCTATCGCGGCGTGCAAGATCTACAGGAGCGTTTGGAGGGATCATGGAAATGAATCGGCAAGATCAGCTCGCGGCAGAGCAACTCGATCGGTACATCGACGCATCTCAACAGGGAAAGGCGACGCCAGCAGAATACCCGTTCGTAGATCAGCTTCTAGCCATGGCGAGAAGCATCGAGGCCAAACCAACTCTCACGGAAAGGATACGGAAAACCATGCAGACAGAAAAGGTCGTTCGCCGTCCCGTTCGTTGGGCCGCTGTCGCTGCAGCTCTGGTGCTCGTGCTGGCAGCCTTTGCCACTGTGCCCGAACTGCGCAGCTTTGCACGCAGCATCGTCAGCTTTTTCGCTGTGCAGGAAACCGATCAGAACCCAGCCTTGAGGCCGACTGTTGCGCCGCCGCCAGGAGTCACCCCTGAGGCTGCATTTCCCGACAACCCGCCTTACAACCTGACGCTGGATCAGATTCAGGCGCAGGTTGCCGCGTCATCGGACATCACGTTTGACGTGCTGCCGCCCTCCTATCTGCCGGCCGACTTTCAGTACGATGCGGGTATGGTCCATGAGTTCGGGCGCATGGTCGTGCTGACCTATGTGACCGCTGATCGTCTCTCGCTCTTCCACCTGCGCATGTACGATGCGGCGAATCCCAACCCGGAGGTGACAGTAGGGCCGCCAAGAGTACAGCTCCCGGTAGGAGCCAGCAGCACCATTGAAGCAGTGACCGTCAACGGACAGGCAGCTGAGTATGTGCAAGGTGACTATGGACTCGATGGCGCCTGGGACGACTCGGCTCCGGTCCAAAACCTGGCCTGGCGTGCGGGTGATGTGTTGTACGTCATCACCACCTACGAGCAGAACACCAGGATCTCCAAAGCGGAGCTGCTGGCCATCGCCGAAAGCATCGGACCATAATCTCCGATTTCCCAACGAGAGCCATCCCTGGTACCAGGGATGGCTCTTTCATTTTGGGCACCAGCGACTGGACACCAGGGCCAGTCAGTTCCTCAAAAGCGGCCAGGCGTGCACCCCCCCCTTTCCCAGCCAGGACCCTGGGAGTGGTTTTGTGCAGCTCAGCAGCGCGGATTGCAGTGTGCCTGGCAGGGCATGGATGCACAGGACGCGGCCAGTTCGCCTGGTGGAGCAGGCC
>JBFEPU010000422.1:0-2071 GCA_041549915.1 Anaerolineae bacterium
CGCTGCCTCCAATCGCTGTCGCCGCTGGGGGCGGAGATGTTGCCTCATCACCAATGCAACCAAGCCCACGAGCACGGCGAAAGCTGTGAGCAGCCTGACAATCTTCGCTTTCATCTCCTTCCTCCTTCACTATTAACCCAAACGAGGGGCCCATGTTGTCTTCCACACTCTAGCACACGCCGCCTGCCCGCGCATCGGCCAACGGGACAATCTGCGCATCAGCCAGATGGCCAGATTTCGCCCTGTACCGCTGGTCAATACGCTGCCTCGTTGCGAGCCAGCTGTCTTCTCGACGGCGACGTGCAGCCGGTGTTGCTGCTCCGTGACAACACACTTTACCAGCCCGCAGTGAACGGTCGCGGAGTCTCCCAGGGCTACCCGCCGCTTGACACCTTGCGTCCATATGGCAGCTCCATCATTCCGTTTGTGCCACAGCCAGGACCGCGCCCGCCCCGCCACTCCGAAAGGAGTCTGGCCAATGCTTTGTCGCTGGCCCACGATCTGCTCCCGCGGCGCTTTGCTGGCCGCGCCAACTTGGAGTATCCTATCGCAGACGGTCTTCCAGAACACGCAGAGGAGAACGCGCAATGAGACCGAGAAGGGCAAATCGCCTCTTGTTCTGAACCATTTTGGTGCTGGGCGCAACGGTTGTGTTGGTGGTACTGTCGCGCCTATAGTCGGCGGATAACAGCCTGAGAGCGCCCTGGACTGTGAATTGACAACTGGCAGTCCAGTGGCTGCACTCGAGGGCCCACCGAATCCTACACTGCCTGTGTTTCACGCACCGGTACTCCTTGCTGCCGTCCGCAGGGCGGAGATCGCCGGCGCGAGCACTGGAGGCGTTGGGGCCGATCATCAACGCGGATGGAGGCATTATATGAGGATCATTGATGTTCTGCAGCGCTACGTGCAGCCTGCCTTGGGCTGTACGGAGCCAGCTGCCGTCGCGCTGGCAGCGGCTGCCGCTCGCCGCGCCATTACAGGAGAGATCGAAGGCCTCCACCTGGTGGTGGACAAGATGGTACTGCGCAACGCACTGGCAGTGGCGATGCCGGGGTCCGGAGGGCAGGCAGGTATCGCAATCGCAGCTGCCTTGGGCGCCATCGCTGGAAAGGCTGACATGCGGTTGGAGGTACTGAGCAAGGCTACCGAGGAGCACTTGGCGGCTGCAAGAGCCCTGGTCGATGCTGGCCGTGTGGCCGTGGACCTGGACAGCGGCCACCGCAACTTGTACATTGAGGCCAAAGTGTCTACATCGGACGGAGTCGGCCGAGCGGTCATCCAGGGCTCGCACACTAACATTACGCTGATCGAGCGCAACGGACAGAACCTGACATGCGAGGTCCCTGTCACCGCCGCAGACTGTCCCAACGAGCACGATGGGCCCAGCGATTGGCTGCGAAACGCCACTGTCTCTGAGCTTGTCGCCGCTGTGGAGGAGATGCCGCAAGAGTCCGTCGACTTTGTGCTGGATGGCATAGCGATGAATGCACACGCTGCCCAGGAAGGGCTCCGTCTCGCTCCTGGCTTGGGGATTGGCGCCCGGTTGGCAGAGACCAAGGCCGAGAGCACGGACTCAAGTGGATCGCTGGCGCCCGCTTGGACTGCGGCAGCGGTTGACGCTCGCATGTCCGGGTTGCCAGTGTCGGTAATGACGAGCTCCGGTAGTGGCAACCAGGGCATTGCCGTCACCCTGCCCTGTCTGGTTGTAGCACGGTCGTTGAAAGCAGATGACGATCGACTGGCTCGAGCGGTGGCCCTTGGCCACCTGCTGCTGGCGCGCATGCGTGAGGAACTGGGGGCACTGACTCCGCTGTGCGGAAGTGCCCTGCACGCCGCAGCTGCCTCGAGCGCGGCGATGACCTGGCTGCTCGGCGGCAGCGTTGCTCAAATCGGACAGGCAGCGGCTCTAGTCCTCGGCACGCAGGGAGGCATTCTGTGCGATGGCGCCAAGCCCGGCTGTGCGCTCAAAGCGGCCACCGGGGCACAGCTTGCGCTGCAGGTCGCTCTGCTCTGCGTAAAGGACCTCCAGGCAGGGCCCGGCAACGGTCTGATGGGGAAACCGTTCCCA
>JBFEPU010000423.1:0-2068 GCA_041549915.1 Anaerolineae bacterium
CATCATCGTTCTCTCTTCTCAACGCTCCTGAACCTGCTCTTTCCACCACGTTGTGTATCCTGCGGAGCCGGAGAATCCTGGCTCTGCGCTGCATGCACGGATCAGATCCTGTTCTACGAGCCACCCTGGCCTCAGATGCTGGATCAGATATGGCCTCTCGAAGATGTGCGCTCAGCGGCCCATCTCGTGGGACCTCTGCGCCAAGCCATTCACGCCTTCAAGTATCAGGGTTTGCGTGCTTTGGCAGTCCAATTGGGTCAAGTGCTGTACGACTGCTGGGATGCTGAACCATGGCCAGCAGATGTCATAGCGCCGGTGCCCTTGCACGCCACCCGGCAGCGCGAACGAGGATACAACCAGTCAGCACTGCTAGCACGCGAGCTGTCACGCCACACCGGGCTGCCGGTGATCGAGGGAGTACTGCGGCGCACAGTGGCCACGCTACCGCAGGTAGGCATGAATGCCGCCGAACGATCAGCGAACGTCCGCGGCGCCTTCACCTGTCAAGACGATAGCCTCGGTGGCCAACAGGTGCTCCTGATCGATGATGTGCTCACCACTGGCGCGACGATCCGTGCCTGTGCCGAGGCGTTGCTCCAGGGGCATGCCGGGGGCGTCTGGGCTATGACGCTGGCTCACGACTAGCGACACCCCTAAGGGCTCCAATCCTTTGATCCAGTACCATCGCCGAAGACACCTAGTCCACAGATTCGGTTAGGGGTAGCCCGCGTCGGCGCCATTCCTTGACAAAGGCTGTCCCGTCCACCGCCAGCTCCAGTGGGACCGCACCCCGGGGCGTCTGTCCCGCCGCCATGAGATGAGCAACGATCGCTGCTGGGAAACCCGTTGTGCGCTCCATGGCTCGAAAACCCGTCTGTTCGTCGCAAAAGTCGATCACTTCGAGCCTGGCTTCCACCCTGCGTCCCTGCCTTGTTTGGCCGCTGCACAGGACACGCAGGACAACCACATCCTCATCCTCCGGGAAGGCGATTTTGGGCTCCAACAGAGCATGAAACACCTGCCTCGGGACCACAGAGTCCTCGCCGACCTGCAGAGGCGCCTCGCCTAACAAACCAAGATCAGCAAAAGCCCCAAAAGCCACACAGTGTCCGGGATAGCGAACCGTCTTCTCTTCGTACGTGAGCAGCTTGCCTTTGAAGGTCCACGGGCAGGTCGACGTCCCACCAGAAGTCACAAAAGCTTCGCAACGGCCGACAGGCTGCGGGAAATCAATCACCTCCAGCTCAGACAGTGCGGGCACCTCCACGATTTCAGCAGCGCGCAGATAGGTGGCCGTGCCAGCATACTCATTGGTGAGACCCGCAATGTTGAATGTCAGCAGGTAATCAAAGGGGGGGCGGGGGTGTACTGGGAGACCGCCGACGAAGATGCGGACGTGCTGCGGCCGCGCCATCAGACCCATGGCGTACACGGACAGGGTATTGCCCATGCCAGGCATCAAGCCGCAGTCCGGTATGATCGAGATGCCAGCCGCCTTGGCCTGCTCATCCAAAGCCAGCTCGCGCCACACCAGTTCGGTGTTGCCGCCCAGATCGCACATGCTCGCTCTGGCTTCGATTGCTGCCCTTGCGACAGCCAGGTTGAAGTGGTACGGCACAGCACTGATCACTGCGTCCACGCCGCCCAACAGCCCCACAAGACTGGCGTGATCGCGAACATCCACAACTGCTGCCTGCACGCAGTCGGTCCGTAGCAGTCCGTTCACTCTGGCTGCAGCTTGCTGGGAGAGTGCGATGTCGTGATCCGCGATGAGGACGCTGTCCGCTTCTGCATGCTGTGCCAGATCATACGCGGCGGCCGTGCCCTGTCGGCCAGCCCCCAATAGCAGATAATTGTAGCCCATCTCTATACCTCCACACCATGTGGCAATGTCCCACGTACCTGCTCCGCAGCGGATGCCGGTGACACTGTGTTCCGCGGGGCAGTGTAAGCGGGCCAGAGCAGTTCTGCAGAAGATCCGGCACAGTTCGTTGCTGCCAGAGCCAGTGCGCCCTCCATGGGCGCGCCTGAGCGACGGTTGGGGCGGCCAGGGAGTACAATGGCCAGA
>JBFEPU010000424.1:0-2039 GCA_041549915.1 Anaerolineae bacterium
AGACGAGGTTGTCAGCGACACCATTTCGCTGCAACTAGCGGGGGTGCCAGATGGAACCTACTTGCTGGCTGTTGGGCTGTACCATGAAGACCTGCGCTTGTCCGTTGTCTCTCCTCCAGGCTTCACCGTATCCGCCGACCGCTTGCTGCTCAACGAAGCGATCCGGACCCCGTAGCAGTGCCACGGGCTTGGCTGCGTGACAGGCAAACCAAAGTCCGCCGACAGGTCACCGAACTTGCCCAGCGCCCTCCACCTGATGATAGGGCAGATCCATAGGTTTTCGAACCCCCAGGTCTCGCTCTTCCAGTGCAGAAAACCTAGGAATCCGCCTGTACCAAGGACTCACCGCCCCGGAAGCCTGCCGGCTGCGCGCTGACGTGCACGGGATCCACCACAGCAGGCTGAGCCCGGTGGGTAGTCATGTTCAGCTGGTTCAGCGCAGCTCGATGTTCCCCAACTCGATCTGCGTGCCCTGCCCCATGCGCGCCAGGCGTTCGTCGAGCACTGGCAGGGGCTGCACAGTGAAAGCATCATAGACTGTCAGCCGAAGCACTCCAAGACCCTGAGCCTGTGGTGGCATCGGCAGGCGATGCTCATCCCTGAACATCGCTCCGCGGATCCATTTCAGCGTGGGTATGGCTCCCAGAGCAGGCGTGCCGTCGTGCTGTGTTGCCCACGCGCTGGCCTGCCCCGTGAGGCTGACCGAAACGGAATAGTCAGCGGTGATTGCTCTCGCGCCGACGAAGGTCAGGGTGGCTGACAAGGGTGAGCCGGTGCGAGACTCTTCCGGAAACTCCGCCTTCACCAAGACCATCTCACCGCCCAGTGGAATGTAGCGCGCGTCTGCCGGTGCCTCCGACAGTCGCACCCGGCGGCCGACATGGATCTTCCACGGTCCCAGCACTGCGGCGGGCTTTTCGTCGGCCGTAGTCTGTACTTCAACCGCCAGACCCGTTGCCTCAGCAGGCAGGTCATGCGCTGTGGTAAAGTACCTCCCCGCAGGCACCATGGGCAGGTGCGTGGCTGTCAGCGCTTGATCTGCGGAAAACACTTTCACTCTCTGTCCTTGCGTCGGCAAGACATCTGCGCGCCAGTGCAGGTAGAGGCGAAGCTGGCCAGCCACGCTCCGATCATAGTCGGCTCCCACCAGGGTGTACCCACCAGCAAATGGCCAGTGCATCTCGCGCAGGGTCATCGAAGCCGCGCCAGAGGGCACCACTTCCACTTCCGCCAGCAGCACTGCATCCCTGCCATCCTCAGTGGTCAGTCGGCGCCAGCCGCCATCGGCCAGGGTGATATAGGTGCCGGCGATCAGCCTGTAGCGCCCGGGCTTGACCGTGGGCAACAGAGGGATCCGGTACTCGTCCAGAAGTACCCGTCCAACTTCGTAGCTTGCCGCGGGATGGGTGGCATCCCCCTGGCCCAGGACTGCGCCCGTTTCATCGACCAGATGCACAAAGAACGAATGGTCGCCCTCGAGCTGGGCGGCTGGTTGCCAGTACAGATACACAGTGAGGCTGTCCGCTGGAGAGAGCGTTTTGTCTCCCAATTCATAGCCAGCAAAGCGGATGCGGCCGTCAAAAACCGCGTCCAGTGGCTGAACACCTGCCGGAATCTCGTGGACAGGTGCTGTCTGTACCAGCAGTGCGCCAGCAAAGGGCCGAAAGGCATAAGGAGTTGGGTCGAACTCAGGGTACCGGTTGGTCACGATCGTCGGCTGTTGTGCAACGCTGTCCTCTATGCGCCGCAGCCAGGTCTGCGCCATCGGCTCGGCACCCTCCGGATAGACATAGGCCACCTCCACATCCGGGCGCATCCTCTCCACGTACTGGAGGTACCAGAGAGGGGTAGCATAGTGCCAGTTGGCCAGAATCCGGGCACCCTGGGGCGCCTGCGCGAGCAGCTGCTCCGCGTACTGCCGGACCGAACGATCCTGATGCAGCTGTACGAAGCTCGGGTAATTGCGGAGAAAGGTCAACGCCGGGAGCCATGACACAGTCGCAATCCACAGGGCAGCCACAACTCGCCATCGCGCCTGG
>JBFEPU010000425.1:0-2035 GCA_041549915.1 Anaerolineae bacterium
GGAAGTACCCTGACCCGAAGTTGATGGCATCCAGTGTCAGGAAGAAGGCCACGGTGTCATCGCCGTGTCCGAGGTAGTGGCTGCTAGGCTCGTGCGTCGGGCGCGCGATCTGCTCAAGGGGCAGTGATGAAGCGTAGGGACCGATGGCATCGTAGTTGATGTGGACGTGCTTCGCTCTCTCCGCGACTGCCCTACAAGCCGTGCGCACCTGGTCAAGGATGCTTG
Source organism: Anaerolineae bacterium (assembly GCA_041549915.1). GTDB lineage: Bacteria > Chloroflexota > Anaerolineae > UBA2200 > UBA2200 > JBFEPU01. Next base: position 226 of record JBFEPU010000425.1, read on the forward strand.
CGCCCATGATGGTCCTCCTGCCTGCCTACGGGGTACTGAGTTGGCTGCTAAACGATCCTTCGCATGCCGCAACTCAGCCAGCGGCTTTCGCAACTTATGGACGAAGCAGCAGCGAGGGGACCGGAGCTACTGCCTACTCGTAGACCTTTTCCTCTTCTCGGTTGGCCTGAGCAGCATCAGGTTCGACATCGCGCCCTGAAGGCGCGCCGCTCAGCAGCTCCTTGTAGTACTCGTGCTGGATGACCAGGTCCATGATCTCGTTGGTGCCGGTCCAGATCATGATCAGGCGGGCGTCTCGCAGCAGACGCTCCACCGGGTAGACGCTCGTGTAGCCGATGCCGCCCATGATCTGCATGGCGTGGTTAACCACCTGCCACGCAGCCTCTGTTGCGAACTTTTTTGACTCGGATACCAGGCGTCGTACCCGCGAGGCGTCCGCGTCCCTGTCTGCCGCGTGCGCCGTGGCATGGATCAAAGCCCGAGCCGCGTCCAGCAGGGTGATGCTGTCTGCCACCTTGAAGCTCACACCCTCAAAGCTGCGGATGGTTTGCCCGAAAGCCTTGCGCCGGTCGCTGTACCGGGCGGAGACCTGCAAGGCCGCCCTGCCCATCCCGACCGCGCCAGCGGCACTGGTCAGCCGTTCTGGGACCATCATGCGATAGAAGATGTCCGCGCCGCCGTTCTCACGTCCCAGTAGGTTCTCGGCTGGAACGCGTACATCGCGGAAGGTTATGCGGCCAGTTCCCCCGCCACGGGTGCCCATCAGCCCGTAGACGTGCTCGACATCCACGCCTGGCCCGCGGTCTACCAGAAAGGCGCTGATGCCGTTGCGTGGCGGAGCCTGCGGGTCCGTGCGGGCGTACACCATGAAATAGTCCGCACCTTCTGCTCCGACCACGAATCGCTTCTGCCCCTGTAGGATGTAGGTTCCTCCATCACGCCGCGCTTGCGTTGTGGTGCCAAAGAAATCAGAGCCCCCGCGCGGCTCCGTCAGCGCCTCGGCGCAGGTCAGCGTGCCCTCCAGCGTTGGCCGCAGGTACTTTGCCTTCTGTGCGTCCGTGCCAAAGACGTGGATGGCCTCGCCAACGATGCTGGGGAGCGAGTAGAGACAAGCCAGACTGGTGCCCAGAACGCCGACTTCCTCGATTGCGATGACCTCCGATGTCCACGGCAGGCCACGCCCACCCCACTTTGGCTCAAAGCGCAGTCCCAGCAGTTTGAGGCGTGCTGCTTCCTCGACATACTCGCGAGGGTAGCGCACGTGGTCAGCATCCATGTCCAGCAGCAGCTGCCGCGGAACAGCGTTGACAAACGCGCGCACCTCCTCCCGCAGAGCCTGTTGGTCCTCGGTCAGCAGTGATTCCAGCATGTCGTCCCCCTTTCGCGCGTGAGCAGCATTCGCAGCCCTGTGCCGGTCTGTACCCGTGAGCTGGATTATACCACACCTCCTCTCCGCAATAGTCCTGCCAGGAGTGAACCCTTCGTTCTGAATGCCAGTAGTAATCATGCAGTACTACTTGGGAGCTTCATATCCGTTGACAATCTGGCTGCACCTTGGGACGGCTTTGGCATTGGGGGCCTTGCTTCCCAGTTTGGAGCTCGAGATGGTCCGCCTGTACAATGCGATGAACAGCAAGCAGGGTGCGCACCCGCCCAACCGCCTTTCGCCAGCTCGGGGCCGGGAAATGCTGCTCTCCCGCGGTCATGCGGTGGATGCAGTTGAGTTGGACTTGATGGTGCCTTCCTGAAGATGCCCCGGATGACTACGTAGCCTACACTCCACGTCGCATCTGCCTTGTTTCAGCCGCCC
>JBFEPU010000426.1:0-2028 GCA_041549915.1 Anaerolineae bacterium
AAGGCTTGATCTTCACGAACCACTGGGTGGAGACGCGCGGCTCAACCACGGTGTGGCAGCGCTGGCAGCGTCCCAGTGCGTGGTGATATGGTTCGGCCTTGACCAGCAGCTCTTCTTTCTCCAGATCAGACAGCAAGTTGCGCCGCGCTTCATAGCGATCCTGGCCAGCGTAGGGTCCGGCATTGTCGTTGAGTGTGGCATCGTCATTCATGATGTTGATGATGGGCAGCTGGTGCCGCTGGCCTATGTCATAGTCCGTCGGATCATGTCCCGGCGTGACCTTTACCGCCCCCGTCCCAAAATCGGGGTCCACCGTCTCGTCCTCGATGATGGGAATGGGCCGCCGGAGCGCCGGCAAAATGGCCATGCGCCCGACCAGCGCCTTGTAACGCTCATCATTGGGATGCACCGCCACTGCCGTGTCTCCCAGGATGGTCTCGGGTCGGGTCGTGGCCACGGTGATGTATTCGCCCTGCGTATCTTCCACTGGGTAGCGCACATAGTACAGTTTGCTCTCTTCCTCCTCATGTTCCACTTCGAGGTCTGAGAGGGCCGTGTTGCAGCGCGGGCACCAGTTGACAAGATAGTTCCCCCGGTAGATCAGTCCTTTCTTGAACAGACGAACGAATGCTTCGCGCACCGCCCGCTCCATGCCGTCGTCCATGGTGAATCGATCACGAGTCCAGTCACATGATGTGCCCAGACGACGGTGCTGCGTGGCGATGACGTGGCGATAGCGGTGCATCCAATCCCACACTCGTTCGAGGAACTTTTCCCTGCCCAGTCCCTCGCGCGTCAATCCTTCTTTGGCAATTTCCTTCTCCACCACGTACTGCGCGGCGATGCTGGCGTGGTCTTCTCCCGGGACCCACAGCGTGGGCACACCCTTCATGCGGTGGTAGCGGATCATCAGATCTTGAAGGGAAGCGGTGATAGCGTGGCCCAGGTGCAACTCACCGGTCACGTTGGGCGGTGGCATCGAAATCACGAACGGCTCTTTGCTCGGATCGATCTCCGGCGTGAAGTAGCCACTTTCTTCCCACCAGTCGTAGAGGCGCTGCTCCACAGTCGAAGCGTCATAAATCTTGGACATCTGTCGCTCAGCCACGGTTCTGTCCTTTCTGCGAGCTGCGAAGGGGATTCACATTCGCGCGAACAATACTAACCTCAACGTCCAAGTCGTCCATATGGATCCCCTCCTTTCTATATCAAGCAAAAACCCCTCTCGTCCAAGGACGAAAGGGGATCCCTCGCGCGGTACCACCTTGCTACAGCAAGCACCTGCCTGCTGCACTCTCAGCTGTAACGGGCTCACCCGTGCCAACCTAGTATGGATGATCGCATCCTGTTCGGCTGGCCGACTCCCAGGCGACGTTCGGTGGGGTGCTCTGCGGGCGGCTTTCAGCCGGTGACCGCCCTTCTCTACCAGACGCCCCTCGCCTACTCCTCCTGCTCGGCGTCTTTCGTCACTACACTACGACTATTCTAACACAGTTCGCGCTCTGCGTCAAACTGCTTTGCAGCAGTAGCTTCAGTCGGCGAGCAAAGGCCCTCACCGCGTGCAGCTAGCGCTGGATATTGTAAAAAGCGTCGAGCCCTAGGTAGATGGCGCTGCCGGCCAGTTCTTCTTCGATGCGTAGCAACTGATTGTACTTGGCGACGCGGTCTGAGCGACAAGGAGCGCCGGTCTTGATCTGGCCAGTGTTGAGCGCCACAGCCAGGTCGGCAATGGTCGTGTCTTCCGTTTCGCCGCTGCGATGCGAGATCACCGCTGTCCAACTCGCCTGCTTGGCCATTTCCACGGCTGCCATGGTCTCGGTGAGGCTGCCGATTTGGTTCAGCTTGATCAGGATGGAGTTGGCGGCCTTTCGCTCGATGGCAGTTGCCAGGCGCTCGACATTGGTGACTAGCAGGTCATCGCCCACAATCTGCAGCCGATCCCCGAGGCGCTCGCGCATCAACTGCCAGCTTTCCCAGTCATCCTCGGCCAGGCCATCCTCAATGGAAATGATCGGATACTTGGCAACC
>JBFEPU010000427.1:0-2018 GCA_041549915.1 Anaerolineae bacterium
ATGCTGAGTGGTTGAACAGGCTGGGCCGCCAAGGGACGGCGAGACAAGGATGAGGGAAGAGCACTTGGCGAGTTGACGGAATCGTTGAAAGCAATAGATCGATCACAAGGAGAGCCTGGACTCCTGGTGCGTGGAGGGGGCAGGCACAGCCGTCACCAGAGGTGAGGAGGGAGCTTCGTATGCGCGAGAACACAGCGAATTTGGCTCTGAAGGAGTACGTGGGTCCTGACTGTCCCTGCGGCCTGGAGGATCAGTTGCGGACGATGCATGGCGTGTTGGACGTTGCCATCAACCCCGTTGCCGACACAGTGCGGTTGACCTACGACGCTGAGGCTGTCAGTCTAGAGCACCTGAAACACATGCTGGCTCAGATGGGCTGCCGCTGCGAGGGTGAGGATGAGCGTCCAGCACAGGCACACATGGAGCACGAGCAGCACAAGGCGGAGGGCCACGATCATCACGCCATGATGGAGCAGGAGTTTCGCCGGCGCTTTTGGGTTGTGCTGGCAGTTACGATTCCTGTACTGTTGCTTTCGCCGACTATCCAGGACTGGTTCGGTTTTCGGTTCACTTTCCCCGGTGCCAACTACGTGCTCTTCCTGTTAGCGAGCGTGATCGTCTTCTACGGCACTCAACCGTTCTTCCAGGGAGCTCGCCGCTCAGTGCGCCACGGGCTCTTCGACATGAATGTCTTGGTCAGCCTGGCGGTAACAGCTGGATATCTCTTCAGTGTCGGGGCCACCTTTTTCTTCAGCGGAGCGGATTTCTACTGGGAGATCAGCACCCTGGTGGCCATACTGCTGCTGGGTCACTGGATGGAGATGCGCGCCGTACGCGGTACGGCCGGGGCGCTGAAGGAACTATCCAAGCTCCTGCCGCCCACCGCCAACCGCATCGCGGAGGACGGCAGCGTCGAAGTGGTACCCACATCTGAGGTGCAACAGGGCGCTTTGCTGCTCGTACGTCCTGGAGAGAAGGTGCCTATCGACGGCCGCGTGCTGGAAGGCCAGAGCAGCGTGAACGAGTCCATGATCAGCGGCGAGTCCAGGCCGGTGTCCAAGAGCCCCGGTGATGAGGTTATCGGAGGCACCATCAACGGTGCGGGTGCGCTGCGCATTCGTGTAGAGAAGACGGGTGAAGACACAGCACTGGCGCAGATTATCGCCCTGGTCAAGGAAGCGCAGGCCTCCAAACCACCGGTCCAGCGGCTGGCAGACCGTGCTGCCCACTACCTGACCATAATCGCTACGGCTGTGGCGGCGATCTCTTTTGTCTTTTGGTTCTTCGTCAGCGCCAAGCCATTGGTGTTCGCCCTCACCCTGGCCGTGACCGTGCTGGTGATCGCCTGCCCGCACGCGTTGGGGCTGGCCATTCCGGTGGTGACAACTATCTCGACAACCCTGGCAGCGCGGATGGGCATCCTGATCCGCAACGCGGCAGCTACCGAGACCGCGCGGCGTGTGGGGACTGTGATCTTCGACAAGACCGGGACACTGACCAAAGGGGAGTTTGGCGTCACGGATGTCGTTCCTCTCGCTGATTGGGATAGCGACACGCTGCTGAGCAGAGTGGCTGGGCTGGAGGTGAGCTCAGAGCACGTCATCGCACGGTCCATCGTACGGTCCGCCGAGGAGCGGGGGCTCTCACTGCCAAGTGCGACCGACTTTGAGGCTGTGCCCGGCAAAGGGGCAAGGGCAGTGGTGGACGGTGTGCAGCTGTTCGTGGGGAACCGGGCGCTGATGGAGCAGATCGGAGTGGCCGTGCCTGATGAATCCCGCGTGGCAGAGTTGAGCCGGCAGGGGAAGACAGTGGTTTACGGCGCAGCCAATTGTCACCTGTTGGGCGCCATCGCGCTGGCCGACCTTATCCGGGACGAGTCACGCGAGGCGGTGCGCACCCTCAAGGAGATGGGCTTGCAGGTTGCCATGCTCACCGGGGACAGCCAGGCTGTGGCCGACTGGGTGGCCCGCGAGCTTGATTTGGATGTCGTCTTTGCCGAGGTGCGGCCAGAGCAGAAG
>JBFEPU010000428.1:0-2010 GCA_041549915.1 Anaerolineae bacterium
CTTCAATCAGCACCGGCAGATTGATGATTGACTCTCCCACCTGGATCGCTGCGTTGTGGCAGACTTCCTCACATGGGTTGCAGGGAATCTCTTGTGCACACTCAATCACTGCTACAGGTCCCTGCTCTAGCCTCGCTTGAGAGGGCACGCCCGGCAACCCAGCCAATCCTTCTGCGGGTAGGAATCCATCTCTTTCCAATGTTATCTTGCCCGACATCGTCACCTGTTGTTGCAGGCGCTCCTTGGCGCGGTTCCTTGGTAGCCCAAAAGGTCCGCAGCGCAGCTCATCCAGCCGCTTCAAGACGACTTCCTTCCTGCTTGCCGCTTCCTGCCCCGACATGTAGCCCAGAGATACGGCTGCGGCAATCCCTGCCAGCCTTCCTTCTTCCATAGCTGTACAGGCTTCTTCGATTCCCGACACATCGCCAGCCACATAGAGCCCTGAGACTGTTGTCTCCATGTTCGCGTCGTGCACTGGAATGTGTCCCCCTAGCTGAGCGATGTAGTCAAACTTGCATCCCGCCAGCCAGGCCAATTCCGATAGCGGCGTCAGGCCCAGAGCCAGACAGATCACATCTACGTCATACTCCCTCTCTGTACCTGGGATCTCGTGCCAATCGCGATCCAAGGCGATGGTCACTGCCTGCTCCACCCTGTCTGTTCCCCTCGCCTCTTTGATCGTCGTGGAGGTGAGAATAGGCACGCCATTCCGTCGCAGCTTGCTGGCATGCACTCCATATCCGCCAATACCGGGCATACCTTCCAAAACCGCCACTACCTCGGCGCCTGCCTGCAGCAACTGGTAGGTGACGATCAAGCCCACATTGCCAGAGCCAACCATCAGTATTCGCCGCCCGGGCAAGACGCGGTGCACATTCACCAACGTTTGGATTGCGCCTGCGCCCATCACACCAGCCAGCGTCCACCCTGGGAAAGCCAAAGCGTTCTCGCTCGCCCCCGTCGCCAACAGCACCTCTTGTGCCTTTACATAGATATTCTTATGGTTTTGGATGACGCCCAGAGTATGGTCGGCAAAGACTCCCCACGCTACCGCATCGAGCATTGCCTTGGCACCACTCTGTTCAACCTCCGCAAGCAATTGCTCGCCAATGTCAATGCCGCGCACCCCAGCGCGGTGGTCTTTGGAGCCAAAGAACTTGTGGATCTGCTTGAATAGCTGGCCACCCGGCCGCGGGTTCTCGTCAATCAGTAGTACTTGTACCCCTGCTTTGGCTGATTCAATGGCCGCGGAAAGGCCTGCGGGGCCCGCACCCACGATAGCCAACTCTGTTTCTATCCGCGGCATGTCACCTCAGCTTTCCTAGCCCTTCCTGGGTCTCGACTTTCATCCCCGCCTTCACCGGAGTGACACACGTCCTGACATTGGGCATGCCATCCACGACCATCATGCAGTCGGTACAGCGCCCAATGGCGCAAAACACTCCCCGCGCTTCATGCCGTTTTCGCGTATAGCGCAACACGCTTCTTCCTGCCGCCAGCAGCGCCGCAGCGATGGGTTCGTCTTCCACCGCGCGGATGATCTCGCCGTCCACCTCGATCTCAACCATGCGGCCTTTTTTCAACTCTCCCAAGATGGGGTGACTCTCTACGCGCAATCCCTTCTCCCTCCTTTTAGTTACCCACCTTGCCGCAACCCCTTGGCATTGGCGAGGGGAAACGCGCACCAGCCCCCCGGTCACGCTGACGAAGTCCACGGCGCGGCCAGCGCTGTGGAAATACTCAGCATGACGCTTGCAGCGCTCCCCGCTTGCCCAGCATCCGTCCCAATGTCATCCCGAGTGCAACGGAGGATCTCCGCACCTAGGGACGGTGAAAGCCCAAGTTACGCCGAGATGCCGCGGCTGCGCCTCAGCATCACGCTTGCAGCGGTCCCTGCTTGCCCAGCATCTGCCCCAATGTTATCCTGAGTGCAACGGAGGATCTCTGCACCTAGGGACGGTGAAAGCCCAAGTTACGCTGAGATGCCGCGGCTGCGCCTCAGCATGACAC
>JBFEPU010000429.1:0-2005 GCA_041549915.1 Anaerolineae bacterium
GCAGCAGCGGTCAAGGCAGCTCTGCCCGGCGTCAGAATTGCGCTGATCGGCTCTCACCCCACCTTCTTCCACCGCGACATCCTGCAGGAGAATCCGGATGTGGACGCCATCGTCCGCGGGGAGTTTGAGATCACCGTGCTCGAACTGGCCCGTGCCATTGAGCAGGACAGCGACTGGAGCAGTGTGGAGGGCCTGTCCTTCCGCCGTGGCGACGAGATTGCGGTGAATCCGCCCCGCCAGCTGATCGATGATCTCGACAGGCTGCCTTTCCCAGCGCGTCACATCGTGCACAGTAATGGATACCGCGCCGCCATCTACTCTGGCGACAAGTGTACTGCCATGGTCACCTCGCGCGGTTGCCCGTTCCAGTGCACCTTCTGTGTCTGGCCCAACACGCTCTACGGCCACAAGTTCCGGGCGCGCAGCGCCGAGAATGTGGTGGACGAGATGGAGGAGATCGAGAAGAAGTATGGCATAGACGAGATCTACTTCGACGACGACACCTTCACCATCGATCGCCAACGTGTGATGGACATCTGCCACCTGATCGTTGAGCGCGACCTGCAGTTGTCCTGGATCATTCAGGCACGGGTGGATACCATAGACCGCCCAATGCTGGTTGCGCTGAAGGAAGCAGGTTGTCACTACATCCTGTTCGGTATCGAATCGGGCTCGCCAGAGATGCTTGCCACCATGAAAAAGCGCATCACGTTGGACAAGGCGCGCGAAGCGATCCGGCTGTGCGATGAGGTGGGTATCAAGAGCCAGGCCTTTTTCCTGTTCGGCATTCCGGGCGAGACGCAGGAGTCTATCCGCCAAACGATCGAGTTCGCCAAGGCATTGGGAGCTTCGACGACTCAGTTCGCGGTGGCCATCCCGCAGCCAGGCAGCCCGCTCTACGAGCAATGTGTGCAGAACAACTGGCTGCTCTATGATGACTGGGAGGATTTCGCTTCTTGCGGCGCCCTCATCGAGACGCCGCAGCTCTCGCGACAGGAGGTGGAGCAAGCGCGCGTTCGCGCCTATCGTGAGTACTACTTCCGGCCGCGGTTCATCCTGAGGGAAGCACTGCGCATCCGCCACCCACGCGATGTCAGGCGCTTGCTGCGCGGCGCCAGATCGGTGCTGGCTCGGCTGAGCTTCTTCGAGTCCGCACGCAGCACATGAGGCTTCTGCTACTGGCCCCTTTTGACCTTTTTCCACCGGTCCATGGGGGGAGCAGTCTCGTGTACAGCTTGATTCGGCACGCGTCCCGGCGACATGATGTGACCGCCTTGATCTCCCATCTGTATTCTCAAGGTGGCCCGATCGACCTGGCAAGCGACCGGCTGCACGTTGAGTACTGCCCACCATCGCCCTTTGACCGCCTGCGAGTGCTTTCTTTTCTGGTCAACCCGCACTACTACCGCGCTGCGGAGCAGCTATTCCGACGCAGTCGCCCGCAAGTCGTTCACTGCGAGACCCTGTGGACGGTATTGGCCGGGCGATCATTGCGCAGAAGGCACGGCCTGCCACTGGTCTGGGTTGCGGAGAACATTGAGGCTCGCAAGTTTGCCGAGATGGGGTACGCCCAGCCCTTGGTTGGCCTGCTGCGTTTGCTCGAGCGCTTTGCCTGCCAGTGTGCTGATCACATCATTGTCCTCAGCCGACTCGACCGTCAGATCCTGATCGACCTGTATGGCACTCCACCGGACAAGATCACGGTGATCACACCGGGACCTGACCTGGAGGACTTTTTTTTTGACGAAGCGTCCCGCTCCGACGTACGGAAGCGCTATGGGCTGGCATCCACCGACGCATTGCTCACCTTCGTCGGCAATCTGCAGTACCAGCCAAACCAGCAGGCGGTGCGGCGTATCTCACAGGAGATCTACCCGGCAGTGTCGGAACGATATCCGAGCGCGCGCTTTGTGATTATCGGGCAGAAGCCAGAGTTGCTGAGCCAGTTTGCCCGGGAGAACATCGTGTTCACGGGCTACCTGAGCCGCCAGGACCTCATCGCGCA
>JBFEPU010000430.1:0-2001 GCA_041549915.1 Anaerolineae bacterium
AGATTGCCATAGCTATCCAGGAAGGCCGTCTGTACGAGGCGGAGCGGCAGCAGGCGTGGCTGTCTACGGCATTGCTGCAAGTGGCCGATGCCATGAGCCAGGTATCGGATATGGACGCTGTGCTCACGACGATCGTGCGGCTGACCCCGCTTTTGGCCGGCGTGGACCGCTGCAGCATTCTGCTGTGGGATGCGGAGACCGAGACCTTTTCACCCTCGCAGACTCATGGCCTGCACCCCGAGCTGCGCGACGAGTTTGAGCGCACCAGGTTCACCCCAGGGATCCTTCCAGCCCTGGATCTGGTCAGGTTGGACAAGCAGCCACTGCTCGTGAAGGCGGCCCGCGACGGAGGATTGATTCCATCCTCGATGGCAGACAGGTATGGCATTCAGGAGATTGTGCTGCTCCCGTTGTTGGCACAGGGTGAGCTATTGGGGGCCATGTTGGTGGACGATGCAGGCAGGGCCCGAGATTTCAGCGAGCGCCTGATCGATATGCTGTCGGACATTGCCAATCAAGCGGCGGTGGTCATCCAGAGCGCCCGGCTTGTTCGGGCGCAGAGGGAAGAAGCCTACGTGTCAACGGCATTGCTTCAAGTTGCCGAGGCAGTAGGTCGCTCGACCGAACTAGAGGAGACACTGGCAACAATCGTGCGGATCACGCCCCTCTTGGTGGGTGTGGAAACCTGTGCGATATTCCTGTGGGACCAAGATTCAGCAGCACTGACCCCTATCCAGTACTATGGCTTGAGGCGGGAAGAACGAGAGGCGTTTAGCCACTTGCGCCTGTCGCAGGACAGCCAACTCGTCCAGACGCTGGCTTCCGGCCAGCCCTTTGTGGCTCTGGACGGGAGTAGTGAATGGGGCGAGGTCGCAACCTTGCTGACGCGCGATGCCTTGCTGGCTTTCTCACTGACATCCAAGCGCGACTTGCTTGGGATCATGCTGGCTGACTATGCCGGTCCAGAGCATCGCTCAACTCAGCGGCTGATGACCATATTGAGTGGAATTGCCGGACAGGCCGCGATTGCGGTGGAGAATGACCGCCTGCTTCGCGAAGCCGCCGAGCAGGAGCGCATGAAGCAGGAACTTGAAGTGGCCCAACGAATACAGACCAGCTTCTTGCCTGAGCGTTGTCCTCCTGTGTCGGGCTGGGAGCTTGCCGCGTACTGGCGTTCGGCCAGGGAGGTGGGCGGCGATTTCTACGATTTTATTCCCCTGCCAGTGCGGCTGGAGGATACGACGGACGAGGGCCGCATGGGCCTGGTTATCGCCGATGTCGCTGACAAGGGTGTTCCTGCAGCCCTGTTCATGGCTCTCTCACGAACTCTGCTGCGGACCGTGAGTATCGACGGACGTTCTCCCTCTGACGCTGTCTCTCGCACCAATGACTTGATCCTTTCAGATGCGCGGTCGGATCTCTTTGTGACGGTGTTCTACGTGATTCTCCGACCCCGGTCAGGCGATGTTGTGTATGCCAATGCCGGGCATATGCCGCCGCTGGTGGTGCGAGCCGATGAAGGCACGATCGAGGAACTGCGCGTGCCTGGCATGGCCTTGGGGATCCTGCCCGATGTGCAGTTTGGTGAGCACAGCTCTCACTTGATGCCTGGTGATACACTGATCCTGTACACTGACGGCGTCACCGATGCGATGAATGTCCAGAAGGAAAGCTTTGGGCTGGAGCGCCTCAAGGAGCTGGTGCAGCGCCACAGACACAAGTCGGCGCAGGATCTTGCGGAGGCGATCAACGCGGACGTCGTAGGCTTTGTCGGAGAGGCTACGCAGTTTGACGATGTCACCTTGGTAGTGGCAAGGCGTACGGCCTAGCTGACCAGCTGCCTCACGCTAGCCGCCCAGGAGGTAGGGGAGTGCAGTCGGGTATCCTGGATGCGGATCTTGGTGGGGATGGAATGGAGTCGGCGCTCCAGGCCATACTCGCCGGCCGGGTTCGCCTGACGGTAACCGATCCCTCGCTGACTTGTGCGGCTGTGCTGATCCC
>JBFEPU010000431.1:0-1994 GCA_041549915.1 Anaerolineae bacterium
CCTGCCGGCTGGCCTGCCTCGTTCAACTGTAGCGAATCGGCGCAGGGCCAGGATGGCGGCCCTGGCTCGGCCATGCTGATTGAGTTTGTTTTGGATGACGGCGGCAAATGGTGCGCTTGAGGTCTGCAGTGCGACGAGCCCCTGCGCGACCACTGCACCCAACTTCAATTCTAGGCGGAAGCGCAAAGCTTGTCAAGACTGCGATGGTGCATGCCAGGACCCCAGGTCCTCAGTTGTTCCGTGCTTTGAGGCGGATTGCGGCGTGTCCATTTGTGCCCCGCTTCCTGGCAGTGTACAATGACCCACCAGTTGTGGCGAGATGGTGCACGGTTCGCGGCATTCGGCGGACGTTGCATGGGGCTGACTTCTGGTAGTGAATGGGGAGGTTCTTCGTGCTTGATTTCAATGCTTACCGAGACAATGAGATCTCATTTGCTGAGCTCGTCGATGGCCTCACGGTTGACGACCTGGCGAACCTGACCCATGAAATGATCGATACGATGCTGGATCTGATATCGCCCTGTGTGGATGAAGATGTAAGCTTTGAACCGCGCGATCCGGTGGCACATGATCCATACGCAGCCGATCCCAAGGATATCACTCTGGCCTGGAATCTGGGCCACGTGGTTGTGCATGTTACCGCCTCTGCGGAGGAATCTGCTGCTCTGGCAGCAGAACTGGCGAGAGGTGTTGAGAACCGTGGGCGTTCGAGATACGAAGTACCGTGGCCCTCCATGGTGACGATCGCCGCCTGCGGGCATCGTCTTGAGGAAAGCCGCCGCATGCGGATCGCGAGCCTTGGTATGTGGCCCGATGATCCATTCCTGGACAATTCATACCTGCCGTGGGCGGGGGCGCCTAAGGTGAATGCAGTCGGTCGTTTTGTGCTGGGACTGATGCACGACGACAGCCACATCGCCCAAATTGGTGAGATTGTGAGGCAGGCCAAGGAGGCGCGATCCTAGTCCACATCTGGGCTGTACAACGACTCGCCGAAGCGGACGGGGAATGCGCAGCTCAGAACCGCAGTGCACCCTCTGCCGGGCTGGGTAGCAGGCGATGGTATCGCAGTTCTGTGACGGCAGAGAGGTGCGTTGTGGCAATCAGCGGGGAGGCGCAGGCCTGTACTGTGTCTCGAACCTTTAGGGAGGTATTCAATGACCGTCCACATCGGCGCAAAGCGGGGGCAGATCGCCCCAACCATTCTTCTGCCCGGCGATCCGCTGCGCGCCAAGCATTTCGCCGAGACCCTGCTGGAGGATGTTTCCTGCTTCAACCAGGTCCGCGGGATGTTGGGGTATACGGGGCGCTATGGCGACAAGAGGGTCTCGATCATGGGCAGCGGCATGGGCATTCCGAGCCTTGCCATCTACGTGCACGAGTTGGTGACCGAGTATGGCGTGAAGACGCTGATTCGTGTCGGGACGTGCGGAGCACTTCAGCCCGACCTGAAGGTTGGCGACATCGTGCTCGCTATGGCTGCCTCGACCAATTCACACATCAACAGGCTTCGTTTTGGGGGCATGGATTACGCACCTACCGCCAGCTTCCCTCTGTTGCTCAAAGCCTATGAGGTGGCTATGGCGCGCGGCGCCAGGGTGCACGTGGGAGGCATTCTCAGCTCCGACACGTTCTACGAGGACGATCCTGAGTGGTGGAAGAAATGGGCAGCGTACGGAGCGCTGGTAGCTGAAATGGAGACGTCCGGCCTCTACACCCTGGCGGCAAAGTTCAAGGTTGATGCACTGTCTGTGCTGACCGTAAGCGACAGCATTGTAAGTGGCGAAGCGTCGACATCTGAGCAGCGTGAGCGGGCTTTTCCGCTGATGGCCGAAATCGCGCTGGAGATTGCTCCCTGATGACAGATGGCGTCGTGTCTGGGTTGTGCGGCCTGGCGGCCGCCGCAGCGCCGCAGATCGTTCTGTGAAGGAGGAGGGGACTATGACAGTGGTGTGATGTCGTGACCTGCTGGGGTGGCATGGTTGCCTACGATC
>JBFEPU010000432.1:0-1986 GCA_041549915.1 Anaerolineae bacterium
CGCTCAACTCAAGGCCAGCCAGTGCTGGCATCGTAATCGTAGCCTCAAGAGTGGCATCCTTGATGTTGAGCTGGCGGCTGCCTTCCTTCAGGCCGATGAACAGCGTGCTGTCCTGTTTCGACACCTGAACGTGTTCGAGAAGATTGTCATCTACGCGGACGACCACCTTAAACGTCTCACCCTGAGTGATTTCAATGTGAAAGGCCCAGCCGCTCTCCAGCTTCTCGAACCCGGTGATCTGCTCCTCACGGGACACGACATTTCCAGAGCCGGTGATCGTCGTTCCCGCAGAAGGTCCACATGCCGCCAGGAGGCCTGCTACGCACACCAGGCATCCCCAAAGCAGTAGCTTTCTGCTCATCTCCTATCCCTCCTGATGTTGTCATCGATGTTGACCTGTGTCAAGACGTTCGGCGTGTATTATACCCCAACTCGCGATTGTCATCACCCAGTGACCGGAATTACCAGGGCGAACGCGGTTCGTTGCGGTCTGATGTGGCGGCCTCTGTAGCTGCCACCGCTTGCTTGTGCGCCGCATGGGCCAGCGGGAATCGCTGGCGGCTGGGCACGATCACAGCTCCGATAGGAGCTGCCTTGCCGTCTGTATGGCATCCTCCGCAGCCTTGCGGGTATTGGGCAGCGGCAACACCTCGAACGAGAGATATCCCTGATACGCAATCTCTTGCAGACTCTGCAACACTCCCAGCAGGTCCAAGTGCCCGTGGCCAGGTGCCTCGCGGTTGCTGTCCCCAAGGTGGACGTGGCCTACCAGGGGGCCGGCACCCCGCACGCTGCGACCAATGTCCGCTTCCTCGATGTTCATGTGGAAGGTGTCCACCAAGAGCTTCATACAGGGCGAACCCAAGTGTTCAAGCACCTCTAACGCCTCGTCTACCGTGTTGATGAAGTTGGTCTCATACCGGTTGATGGGCTCCAGCAGCAGTCCCACGCCTGCCCGGGATGCTGCTTCACAACACTCGGCCATGCAGTCCACAATGAAGCCGCGGCGCCGGGACTGCTGTTGTGTGTCGCTTCCCAGCGACCCACGCATGGAACCCAGGACTACTGTAGAGCCCAGGGAGACCGCCAGCTCGATGTGCTCCTTGATGCGCTCCACGGCCTGTCGTCGGACGTCGCGGTCGGGATCCGAAAAAGTGAGTCCATCGTCCACGCCCATTCCTGTGCCCAGCATTGGTATCTCAAGGCCATAGTCTGTGGCCAGTGCTTTGACCACCGACCAGTCCACGTCGCTGGGCCGCCGCAGATGCAGCTCGAGGCCGTCGTATCCCAGTTCTGCGGCCAGAGCAAAAGCCTTGTCGACCTTGTCCCTGACGATGATCGGTGCAAAACGCGCGGTGCTCGGGGTAGCGGTCAAAGCTAGCTTCAACTTCCACCCCCTGCTAGAAGCCCAGCTGAGAAAGGCCGTAAACCGGCCTCCAGCCCGGGCTCAGCGGCTCGCGCAGGTATGCCTCCATCTCTTCCGGATCGCGCAGGCTCACCATCTCCGTTGGAGGCACCTCTCCGGGCGGGAACGCCTCAAGTATCTCGTCGATGAACAGCGTGACATATTTCAGGATAGCGGCCACTCCTCGCCTGGCTTTCCGCGGGTCAGCCACTGTAGCTCGGCCCACCACACCCTCGGGAGTGCCGGCTATCTCAATCGCATTCTGCCCCTCACCCTCGGACCAGCGGCTGGGGCGGGCGCACGAGTCGACCGAGTTGCCAAAGTGCCCTGCTGGCAAGAAGGACTTGAGCTCCGTGTCAACGGCATACTCCATGTGCACCATCTCTGGGAACAGGAGCAACCCGAGCGAAGTTTCGTGTTCGGCAGCGTGGATGAACGGGGTGTCGAACTCCCCGCCCTCGCACCGCGGCATGAAGAACTCCCGGACGGAGCGGTGCCAGTCCATGACGCGGTAGATCCCAGGCAGGTGGTAGCGCTTGCAGAACTGCTGCAGGGCCGCCTCCAATACCCACAGTTGCCCG
>JBFEPU010000433.1:0-1979 GCA_041549915.1 Anaerolineae bacterium
CCGGGCGTGCCTGGATCATCCGCTGCGGCTGGCCCCCGGCGAAGGCAAAGCATATCAACGTCAGAGGTGGAGCAGATGAGCTGCCGCCGTAGATAGGCGGCGCCTGCGATCCACTCTCCAAGGGTTGCGGGAAGGAGATTGGCGCATGACCAGGGTGGCAATCGTCGGTGCCGGCATGATGGGCACTGCGATCGCTTATCCGTTGGCCGACAACGGACACGATGTGCGGCTGGTGGGCACTCATCTGGACGACGAGATCATCCAGAGCTGTCGTCAGTCGCGCTATCACCCCGGGCTCAAGCGGGGAATCCCCCCAGGGGTGAGGCCTCATTCTGTGGATGAGCTTGCTGGGGCCATGGATGGGGTGGAGGTTGTCGTCAGTGGCGTGAACTCGCTGGGCGTGCACTGGATTGGTCGTACCCTTGGCCCTTATCTCCAGCCAGGACAGTGCATTATCGCGGTCACCAAGGGGTTGGAAGCGGCCGAAAACGGCGATCTGCGCATCCTGCCCGATGTGCTCGCCAGTGAGCTGCCCACAGATCTGCGTGCCCAGGTGACGCTGGCAGCCATCGGCGGGCCATGCATCGCCGGGGAACTGGCGGGTCGCCGGCAGAGCTGCGTGGTGTTTGGGGCACGGGATCACGACGCGGTCGAAGCAGTGGCCACAGCGTTCCGCACAGACTACTATCACGTGTGGACGACAACCGATCTGGTCGGCCTGGAGATCTGCGCGGCGCTGAAGAACGTCTATACGATCGGTGTAGGCCTTGGTCTCGGTCTGCTGGAGCAGGCTGGAGGGCCCGACGCGGCGGGCGCGCACATGCACAATCTAGCGGCGGCCATCTTTGCCCAGGCCTGCACAGAGATCGATCATGTACTGCAGCTGGTGGGGGCAACGCGTTCCTTTGCCCATGGGCTGCCGGGTGCAGGGGACCTGTATGTAACTTGCCAGGGAGGGCGAAACATGCGGCTCGGCCGGTTGTTGGGCATGGGACATAGCCTGTCCCAAGCACAGCAGATCATGGCTGGGGAGACATTGGAGGGGGCCTATGCCGTGCAAGCGATGGCACACGCGCTCCCCAGGCTGGAAGCACGACGGCTCGTTACAACGCATGACTTTCCTCTGCTGCGTTCACTGGTGAATGCTCTCGTCCACGGCCGTCCCGTCGAGCTGCCATTAGACGCTTTCTTGGGGGGCACGAGCCTGTCGGCGTAGTACGTATTGCTCTCTCCTGATGCGGGCACACGGAGGACAGCACCATATGGCGCGCATGTATCCGACCCCAATCGACCCAGGCACCAAGAGCGATGCCGAGCGGATGCTCTATGAGGCTTTTCGAGATACACTGGGCGATGACTACACCGTCTTCCATAGTGTCGCTTGGCAGTCACTGGACAGGAAGGGACGAGCCCGTGACGGCGAGACCGATTTTGTCATCGCTCACCCTCAGCGAGGCATCCTCGTCTTAGAGGTCAAAGGTGGTTACATCGAATGGGATCCGCGCACCGGCAAGTGGATCTCTGTGGATTCTGAGGGTGAAGTTCACTCCGTTAGGAACCCCTTTGAGCAATCCAAGGAGGCCAAGTACAGCCTGCGTGGCAAACTGAAGGTTGGGCTGGAGGCAACGACGTGGCAGATACACATTGGTCATGCGGTTGCTTTTCCTGACGTATTTGTCGGTGAGGAAATGCTGGGCCTAGACAAGCCACGCGAGATTGTGCTCGACGCTACGGACTTGATTGATCTATCCGGGTGGGTTGAGCGCGCCTTACACCATTGGAGTGGGAAGCCGAGCGACAAGACGCTTGTGGTTAGTGGAAAGGCAGTGCACGCTCTCGTAGAGCTGTTGGGAAGGCGATGGGAGCTAAGACCAGCTCTGTGGGGCGAATTCGTCCGGGAGGATCAGCAACTTGTTCGGCTCACGGAGCAGCAGTACCAGGCCCTTGATCTGCTCACCCGGCAGCGCAGGGCGCTGATC
>JBFEPU010000434.1:0-1973 GCA_041549915.1 Anaerolineae bacterium
CCGATATGCTCTCCAGGCGTATACCACAGCTGGCACCGCTCGCAGAAGGGCATGGCTGCCGTCGATCTGGCAGTGTGGTATGCAGCGTATCCCAAAACCCCCATCTCGAAGAGCCAGTACGCCCACACGGCACTCCCGTGCAATGATATCCCGCTAGCCTCCTGTTGAGCACCGGCAAAGTCAAAGAGAACATGCGTGAAGGTCACTCCCGACCGTGCTGCGAGCTTCGCATATCCCCAGAAGCCCGAGCTGCCAGTCTCGGCAGCCAGGAACCAGCTGGCCCACTGCCCGGCCACGGCTTCGGCCGCTGGACCGTATTCTTCCAGAAGCTCCTCCACCACCCAGCGTTGCACTTGGCCACGAAACTCAACGTATTTGGCAAAGTGCATGCTACCGTAGGCCGTCGCGGCGAACAACGCGCAGAATCCGGCCACCACGATCAGGTTCCGCGTTCGCCCCTTCACCACACTGCGCGCCACAAGCTCTCCGCTGGCGATACCCATGACCACAGGAAACAGCAGCGGCAAGTAGATGAGCTTGGAGGCCAGGAACGCAAGACCACCGATAACGGGACCTCCGAGCAGGAGGCAAAGCGCGAGCAAGACGAGTCCCATGGTAGTAACGCGATTACTGTGTCTATACTCTTGCATTCTCCCCTCCTTGCGGCTGTGCTTCCGAGCAGTGGTGCCGCCCTCAAGATCACTCATCTCTGGTCATTCACTGGAGAACAGCTCCGGAGCCACCGCCAAGCCCAGTTGCTCCGCTATCCTGAGATACTTCGTGGCTCTCTCGATATCGGCGAGTTCTGGCGACAAGTAGCACAACCCGAGCCAGTAGTTAATCACTGCATCGTCCTGGTAGGCAGGATACGCACGCTCCAGATAATCGCGGGCTTGCGTAAAGTTGTCCGTCATCAGATAGCACTCTGCAAGCCCGATGCGAGCATCGTCGACCCATACAGAGTTCTGTGCTGCGTACAGTTTCTCTGCTTCCTCATACTGCGTCAACGCCAGAGCCCACTGCTCCTCTGCCGCATACACTTGAGCCAGGCCATAGTATCCCTCTGGATTGTCTGGAGCAAGCTGGGTCAGCCGTTGATAGGTATCTCGCGCGTCATCGAGGCGCTCCGCCAACCGGTAGGCCACGCCCAGATTCGTATGCGCTACCGGGTTTTCTGGAAGGACGCCGATCGACATCTGGTAGTGGGCGATCGCTTGATTCAAGTGCCCTTGCTGCCGGAAGATGCGGCCGACATTGTCCATCGCGTCGCAGAATCCCGGATCAAGCTCGATTGACTTCAGGTATAGGCCCTTGGCCTGTTCCAGACGCGACAACCTTTCAAGCGCCAGGGCCTGATCGAAGCATTCCATGGCCTTTTCGTTGTCAGAAGGACACAGCAAGTCTACGGATGCCACGGACACCGTGGGTGTGTCCAGGTGGGACTGTTTCTGCGGCAAGCCCGAGCATGCGGTCAACCATGACAGCAGAAGCAGCGTGGCGAGCAGTGTTCTAGCACTCATTCCGACCCTCCTCTCCGGATTAGGACGGCACTGACCAGGCTTACGCGACAGAAGGTGATGTCCCCTGACCAGGACAGTGCCACCGCTGGGGGCTGGGCTACTCAGCGGCCCAGCCGCGTACCCCAATCTGCCAATGCGCCATGGCCGTCGGGCGCGCATGTTGTCAGCCCCTCCCCCGTCGGTGGCAAGCTGCGCCTCCGTCAGCTCGTAGGCCTGATAGTCCGGGTTGACGACCTCACCGTCGGTCTTAGGGCTTTGGCAGGGCACAGCTGTCAATGGACGCTCACTCGACCAAAGGGATGGCGATGCGCGTCGCGAGTTCTCGTCCGCTTCTCCGCCGTCCGCCCCGCTCCGACGGGGTTTCGCGCCGTAGGCGCATCCGTTGTCAGACTGCCTCCTCCGCAATCGCGACCTGCTCTTCAGCTGGCCCGTGTCTCACTCTCCTTTGTAGAG
>JBFEPU010000435.1:0-1967 GCA_041549915.1 Anaerolineae bacterium
ACAGCTGCGCGCTGTCGTCGCCTTCAACACCGCGTCAGGGGAGTTGCTCAAGGCGGGTCTGCTCAACGTCGAATACTGGCATGCCATCCACCTCTCGGGAGGGAGGGTGCGCGTGGTGCTGCCCGACTATTTGCTCTACCTGGAAGACGAGGACATCTACGACCTCCCGGCGCGCATCCACCCCCGGCCCATTTTCTTCATCCACGCGCGCGACGACGAGTTCATCACCTACACCGTCAGCGAGCGTCTGCGCTCCGCCGCTAGCGAAGACAGCCGCCTGTGGCTGCTGGACAGTGGCGGGCACCGCGGCCCGCGCCACGACCCACAGGTGCAGCGAGCTGTGGCCGAGTGGTTGCGGGAGAAGCTGTAATCCCGGCCGCCCCAACGAAGGCTGCTTCGCCCCGCTGCAGCTTATACATCGCGGACGGTCAAACGGCAGGCCGTGCCAGGTTGGGTGGAAGACGCGAGGGTGACGGTTGGCTTGTTCACGGCCGTCCGCGTCTCAGTCGGATGACCTTGACCGCGCGTGGTTCTTTGTACTCTGCTGGCCTACTTCGCTGAACGGGGGGGATAGGATGCAGCGATTGAAGTGGTGGCAGAAGGCGGTCTTTTATCAAATCTACCCCCGCAGCTTTGCCGATGGCAACGGCGATGGCATCGGCGACTTTCCAGGTATGATCGACCGTCTGGATTACCTGCAGGATCTCGGTATCGACGCCGTATGGCTTTCCCCGCATTACCCATCGCCAAACTTTGACTGCGGCTATGACGTCAGCAACTACACGGGCGTCGCTCCCGAATACGGCACTCTGGAGGATTTCCAGCGCTTCCTGCGTGGAGCGCACCAGCGCGGCATTCGTGTTATCCTCGACCTGGTGCTCAACCACACTTCTCATCTGCACCCCTGGTTCATCGAATCCCGTTCCAGCCGCATCAATTCCAAGCGCGATTGGTACATCTGGCGCGATGGCCGGGGCTCTGTTCCGCCCAACAACTGGGTCTCTCCCTTTGGTGGCTCGGCCTGGGAGTTCGACCCGACTACCCAGCAGTACTACTACCACTACTTCTTCAAGCAGCAGCCCGACTTGAACTGGCACAACCCGCAGGTCAAGGAGGCCATGTTTGACGCGGTCCGCTTCTGGTTCGACGCTGGCGTGGATGGTTTCCGGTTGGATGCCATCGCCACCATCTTCGAGGATCCGGCCCTGCCCAACCACCAGCTGCCCTCATCCCAGGCCGATCTGTATCGCGCCCTGCGCTGCGCTCAAGGCGAAGAGGAGCGCGAGGCAGGCTGGCAGCAGATGAAGCAGCTGTACGTGCATCAGGTCGAACAGCCCGGCGTCCATGAGCTGATGCAAGAACTGCGTGCCGTGGCCGATGAATACCCCGACCGCGTACTGGTCGGTGAAAACGAACACGTGGAGTACTATGGTGACGGTGGCAACGAAGTTCACCTGGCCTTTAACTTCCCGCTGATGCGAACTGATCGCCTTACGCCGCAGTGGGTACGCGCCAACCAGGAGCAGCGCCTGGCTTCACTGCCTCCTGGCGCTTGGCCCTGCAATACATTGGGCAACCACGACACCGAGCGCGTCTACACCCACTTTGGCGATGGTGAGAACGACGCGGCCATCGCCCGTCTTTCGCTGGCTCTCGTGCTCACCCTTCGCGGGACTCCTTTCCTGTACAATGGCGAAGAGATTGGCATGACCGACCTTCTGCTGCGAGACGTGAGCCAATTCCGGGACAATCTAGCTGTCTGGTTCTACCAAATGGAGAGGGACATCCTGGGAGTCTCGCCGGAAGAGGCTGTCCAATGGGCAGCGCGTTTCGGACGCGACAAGAACCGCACGCCCATGCAGTGGTCGGACAGTCCGAATGCCGGATTTTCCCCCGCAGGCGTCGAAACGTGGCTGCCCGTCAACCCGGATTTCAAGCAGGGCATCAACGTCAGGGACCAGGAACAC
>JBFEPU010000436.1:0-1941 GCA_041549915.1 Anaerolineae bacterium
GGCACCACTGAAGACCTCGTCAAAGAACCGAATGCTATGCTCATCCAGCCAGATCCGAATAAGACCATCCGGATCGGTGACCGTATCATAAATGCGATACACCCACACCCGGTCAAAGTCGGCGAACAGGCGATCCAGAGCATCCGCTGTCTCGGCACGACTCATCGCATAGAAGTCGGATTCCGCATCTCCCCAGCCCAGGGATGGCGCCCCGTCCACAGTCCCAGTCTGCACCACCACCGGTCCATTGCATGTGCTGCCACACCAGTCGGACGCGCCCTCGCTAACCAACCTCCCGCGCCAGGCGATCGGGTCTCCCTGCCAATAGGTCAGCAACGCCGTGTATGCGTATCCGGCGTTGACCAGGATGGCGTCACCCGGTCGCCACTGCTCGGAAAGCACGCGCACCGCCGCCCTGTGATCGTCACTGACATTCTGCGGATCGGTGTGGTAGGCATAGACCGAGATGCCCGAAAACGCGACCATCACCGCCAGCGCGAGCCAGGCAGCCGGCCGCCACCGTCGCAGCAGCCAGGCTACGCCCGCGCCTACAATCATGTAGAACGGCATTGCAAACGTGAATACATACCGCACGTGATAGAGCGGCGTGACGAACGAAGCAAGATAGATCAGCAACAGCGGCAGGCACAGGTAACCAACGAGGAGCCAGCGGGCAGGCCAGATCTGACTTGCTCCGCTCTCCAAGTCCTGCTCAGTTGGCCGCCTCCCGGCAGGCCTGTGCAGGAGCCCCAGCAGGAACAACAGTGCGAGGAGGAACAGCACAGGCCAAAACCGTCCAGGCGTCACCGATTGGCCCAGTGACAGAGCCGACCAGGTCTCCAACAGTGCGTCGCCCAGGGCAGTAAAACCCCGCCAGGGGGGTACGGGTGGCTCGGTAGCCTGGTGCAGAGCCACAGGGATCCAGGGTAAGTACAGCAACAGGACTCCTGCCTGTGCCAACACCCACCGCGCCAGCCAGCCGGTGCTCACCTGGCGCCGCCTCCTCTCGACTAGCCACCACAGGCCCACCATCAGATTCACAGCCAAAAGCATGAAGGCAAAGTAGTACAGCGACCACAGGCCCAGCGCTCCGCAGACAGCGTATACGACCAAACACCAGAGCCGCGTCCTCTGGCGGGAGGCCGGAGCGAACACCAAGTGCAGCACCGCGCCGAGCTCTCCCAACCCCAGCGCAGCGCCCAAGGTGTACATCCGCACTTCTTGTGAATACCATATATTGTACGGGGAAATGGCAACGAGGAAGGCAGCCAGCAGACCGGCCCGAACCCCGAACACCTTGCTCCCAATCCGGTACGCAACTGCCACAAGGAGCACACCCAGGAGCAGAGAAGGAAACGCCGCTGCAAAGTCGCTGCTCCCGGCCACGCGCGTCCACACATGAAGGAGCACATAGTAGCCAGGTGTATGGATATCTCCAGCAGTGTGCGCTATCAGGTCTGGCAGACTCTTGCCTGCCAGATGAACGCTGACTGTCTCGTCGTACCACAGGCTCTCGGCGCCAAGGCGATAGAGCCTCAGGCCAAAGGCCAGCAGTACGATGGCGGCGAGCACCCACACCTGCAGATGTCCACGCCTGCCATTGTTCGTCATCAGTTAGCCACCGGAGCTTGTGGCTTCGGGACTCGGGGCAAGTAGTTGCGGGGTCTCAGGCTCCTGTGCTGAGCCACTCAGAGGAGCGGGAAAGACCACCTGCGTCCACTGGAAGGGATCAACCGGTACGCCTAGCACGCGCATCTCCCAGTGCAGGTGCGGGCCCGTGGAAAGACCGCTGTTTCCCACCAGACCGATGACCTCACCGCGGTGCACAGTCTGCCCCTCGGTCACATCAATGCGCGAGAGGTGCCAGAAGCCACTGAACACCCCCAGCCCGTGATCCAGAATGACAGCATTGCCGCGCACATCCAGCGCATCGGCCAGTAC
>JBFEPU010000437.1:0-1940 GCA_041549915.1 Anaerolineae bacterium
CCAGATCGCGGATCCTGTTCAGCACCCCGTGCAGCGCCGCCTGGTCGATCACCGGGCCGGTCAGCACCGTCTCGCCGCCCGGCTCCTGAACCATCTGCAGTCCCTCGAACATCTGCGCGCGGCAACCATCCAAATGCGCCTTGAATCGGATCTCGTAGATTTGTGGTTGGCTTAAAGGGTATCTAGGCACGGTCCCCTCACCGGCCTTTCTTCGCCTGGATCCCGCAGGTCAGGATCACCGCGAACAGCAGGAGCAGAGCTATACGAGTCTTCATGAATTCCTCCTTCTTCCCGGTCTTCTGCCCCCCACTTAGGGGCTGGCCCGGCGCACCGTCCCAGTAGATTCCTGCAGGACTTGCGCCGGGCACGTGCTTCGCGGCACTTGTCACTTTGCGCTGCATTGCTCCGTGAGGCAGTTTAATCGGTGTCAATCAAGGATCAACCTGGCCCGTTGGAAGCGCGCCAGAGAAATCCGCACCACAGCCAGGTCGATGAGCAGCAGCAGGAGCATGGCAATGCCCACAACGACGGGCACATTGCTCGGCATTGAGCTAGCCGCTCGCATCAGCAGCGCGCCGAACCTTACATCGCCCAGCAGCAATATCAGGGCGATGAACGGCGCAATCGGCAGAAGAGTCACCGCTGCCAGGGTCTGCTGCGCCTTCTGTACTGTGGGCGAACGCAGTGAGACCAGGATGCCGATTCCAGCAAACAGCCAGGAGGCGAGAAAACTCGCCGTCACGCTGCTCAATGCCAGCCAGGCGGGAAAGAGCAGAAGATGGTCCCCTCCGGCAGATACCAGGTTCACGCTGATCAGGCCCAGCAGCAGGCAGATGATCGTCAATCCCAACGCGTACAGCACAGTGGCACTCAGCTTGCCAAACAGGATCGCCCGGTCCGACAGGCGACCGGCAAGCAGCGTCTCGAGAGTATGGCGCTCCCGCTCCCCGGCGAAACTGTCCGCAACGATAGAGGGGACTATCAGCATCGGAATCCACAGGCAATAGATCAACGTCATGGGCGAGGTAACGAACCCTACGCCCTGCTGCAGGGGCAGCAAGACGCCAATGAGCCCCGCCGAACCGATCATCATCAGCGTATTGAAGCGCGAGCCCGGCCCCCGGAACATCTCCCTGTACTCTTTCCACACGACCGTCCAGATATCCGTATTCATTCTGCTCCCTCCTTATCCTCTTGCATCAGGTCCAAAAATACATCTTCCAGACTGGCCTCGTTCTTGTGTACTCCTTCGATCCGGACTCCGCAGCCGACCAGCATGTTGACCAATGCCGCCACTTCCGTGCCGCGCTCCAACTGTATGGACACATGGCTGTTCTCCCAGCGCACGCTGGCCACGTCAGGCATCGCGCGCAGCCTCGCCACAATCGCTTCGTTGAATCCTTTTCCGGCGATCTCGGCATGTACGGAGCCGTTCTTCCCGCTCAGCTCTTCGACCGAACCGATCGCGAGCAGCTTCCCTTTGCAGATCACTCCAACGCGGTGGCAGAGCTTTTCTGCCTCAGCCAGGTTATGCGTGGTCAAGAAGATGGTCACGCCTTCGCGTTCGGCGAGTGCAACCAGGTCTTGGCGCAGCGCTGCTGCCGCCACTGGATCGAGGCCGGCGGTCGGCTCATCCAGAAAGATCAGTTCGGGTCGATGGAACATCGCGCGGGCCACGGCCAGCTTCTGCTTCATGCCCTTGCTCCATTTGCCGACCAGGTCGAAGCGCCGCTCCCAGAGACCGATGTCCGTCAACATCTCCTCGATGCGCGCTTGTCGTTGTGCGGCCGGCATGCGCCAGACGCGCCCCTGGAATTCCAGATTGTCCTGGGCACTCATGCGCTCGTACAGGCCGTTGTGCTCCAGGAGCGCCCCACAACGCTCGCGGATGGCATCGGCCTGCGTCCGGGTGTCAAAACCGAGCACCTCGGCCCGGCCGG
>JBFEPU010000438.1:0-1927 GCA_041549915.1 Anaerolineae bacterium
AGGGCGACGGTCCGCAGCGTGCTTTGATCAAGTTTGACCTGTCGGAGCATATCCCGCAGGGCGCGGAAGTGCGCTCTGCCACCCTGACGCTGTACCTGAACAGCGTGAGCGGCGGGGGTACCTCACGCCTGGTCGCCTATCAGGTGCTCCAAGCATGGCGCGAAGATCAAGCGACCTGGACACAGGCGCAGACAGGTGTGCCGTGGTGGGTGGAGGGTTGCGGCGGCAACTCGAGATCTGCCACTCCAGCTGGCCAGATCGACGTGACCGCATCATCGGGGAATGTCGATCTGGCACTGGCTGCCGATGTTGTGCAGTATTGGGTGGACAACCCATCAGCCAATGAGGGAATACTGATTCAGGGTGAGTCTGGTTCCAAAACCTGCAAGTTCGCCAGTTCGGAGTGGCTAACTGATTTCAACCGTCGTCCCACGCTGGAGGTGGTTTACGAGGGAGAGCCGCCTGTGGTCACGCCAACACCAACATCAACTCCCACCAAGACGCCCACCCCTCCGGGAGGCCTGATGCTGACCTCGACCGGTGCTGGCTGCCTGAAGGTCGAGCACGCCAACGGCGACCATGAGGTCACTTCACCCCGTGGGGCGATGCTCCTGATCTGGGAAGGCGATGTTTGGTCGGCTGAACTGCGCGTGCGCATCTGCAACACCAATCCTGGCAAGCAGCACCCCATCTACATGAACGGCCAGTTGATTGGTCGCACGCCAGCCAGCGGCTGTGGGAACTGTGAGTGTCACGATAACCTTGGCTGCGACGGCCCGGATGACTATGAGGTGTATGCGATCAATCCGAGCCTGCTCGCTACCGGTCCGGACTACGTGAACTACATCACCGTCACCAACGGAGCGGATCTCTGGGACAGTTTCAAGGCTTTTTCGGCACACATCGTTGTCCACGGCGCGATCTCTGGCGCGACAAGCTCAAGCTTCCCAATCGGCCTCGACCTCAACGATGCCACCTTGTGGGGCATGGCACAGGTACCCATCAGCTACGATCCCGGGCTGGCCACGCCTCTCCTCATCTCTGTTCCAGGCACGGGCGAAAGCAGTGGCGACGCCGTGAAGAGGTTTGCCGTACAAGCCAACCAAATGGGCTGGCTGCTGGCTTCGCTGGATATGCGCCACACCCGCTGGAACCCAACCTATGAGCAGCTTGCCCGGACTCCGTCGTTGGACGTGCAGCAAGACATCCTCAACCTGCTGGACCATATGCAGGCGAACTACAACGTAGATCCGTCACGGCTCTACCTCGCGGGTTTCTCAACCGGTGGAGGCATCGCCGCTACAATGGCAGCCAAGTACCCCGATCTGTTCGCTGGAGTGCTGGACTATTCAGGCCCTACCGACTATGCCCGGTGGTACGTAGAGCGCGGTGACCTCATAAGCAAGTTCGATATCGAGTTCTATGGCGGACCGGTTGGCAACTTCGAATACCCGCGGCGTTCCAGCCTCGCTCTGGCAAGCAACTTGCAGCATGTGCCCATGCGCATTCGTCACAGCGCAGTCGGCGATGACAAGGTCAACTTTGCACACGCACAGAATCTTTACGACGCCGTCGCACAGTTCGACGACAAGGAACTGATCCCACACACCCTTGGTCACGATGACCCAGGCAACGGAGCCAAGCAGAGTGACCTGGAGTTCCTGTCCCAGTACACACGAGTGCAGAACCCGCGACAGCTGAACATCATCACCGATGAAGGGAAGAGTTTCTACTGGCTGGGCGTGAGTAGAATCGATACTGCCGACCGCCAGTGGCGGGGCTTTGTGCAGATCGACGCGGCGTACGAGCCCGGCACCCACACCATCCAGGTGACTGCTCGAGAGGGCGACTTTGCGCAAGGGAAGCCCTTCACCGTCACCCTCGACTTGGCGAAGATGCACTTCAACCCAGCCTGGTCCTACGACAT
>JBFEPU010000439.1:0-1922 GCA_041549915.1 Anaerolineae bacterium
GAGGAGGGCAAACTGTCGTCCCGTGGGGTCCGAGCAGGGTGGTCAGGCAGTTGTGATCACACTGGAACGCAGCAAGGATCTGTGCCAGGACGCGATCAGGCGGGTGCTATTACTCGAGGTCGACAAGTAATGCGAACGGTGGCACGCACAGCGAAGGGACAAGGGCCTGCGACAAGAGTCCATCGGCCTGGTACGCGCGACCTCACCCCGTCATACTGCCCGACGCCTGCAACCTCTGGGAAGCTCCTCTGTGTCAGCCTGGGATCTAATGCTTGACTCTCACCCGCTGAAGCCATGTCCACGCCAGACCACGCCCTGGTACAAGCAGCAGGGCTAGCAGGAAGAGGGTGGTGCATACCAGCACAATCGCCGCTCCTGAAGCCACTCTGACGTAGAATGAGAGGTAAAGACCTGCGATGCCGGAGAAGGCGCCGATGAACGCAGCCAAGGCCATCATCCTCGACAGGCGCCGGGTGAGCAGATATGCGGTCGCTGCTGGCGTGACCAGCATAGCGACCATCAGCGCCACACCCACAGTCTGCAGCGACACGACGACGGCCACAGCGATCAACACCAACAGCAGGTAATGCAGGACGCTCGCTGGGAGGCGCAGGGTTAGCGCAAGAATGGGATCAAAGGATAGTACCAGAAACTCCTTGTAGAACACCAGCACTGTGAACAGGACGATGCCGCCGAAGACACCGGTCAGCCACAGATCAGAGCGGGACACGCCCAACACATCACCGAACAGGAAGTGTGCCAAATCCACCGCCCAGCTGCGCACGGTGGAGATCAAAGCAATGCCCAGGGCGAACATACCGGCAAAGATGATACCAATGGCCGTATCCTCTTTGACCTGCGCACCTTTGCCCACTGCGCCAATGGCGATGGCGGCGAGGACAGCGGTGCCCAACGCCCACCAAAAGACCGTGCCCCGCGCCCCGTCACTCACCAGGTAGCCGACAGCCACGCCGGGCAAAACAGCGTGTGCCAGGGCGTCCCCGAAAAAGGCCATGCCGCGCAGCACCACATATGTGCCCACTGTAGCGCAGACGATCCCTACCATCACCACGGCGATAAAGCCGCGAATCATGAAGGGGTACCTCAGTGGGCCTACGATGAGTTCGATCAATCGATGCATGTCGCTCCCCCCGCGCCGGTTCGTGGCCCCTCCGCTTCGCAGCCTTTCGTTACACTCAAGACGCTTCGCAGCCCTTCGTTGCGCTCAGGACGCTTCGCAGCCTTTCGCTGCTCTCAAGACGCTTCGCAGCAGGTGTCGCTCAGCACCATCACGCCGTCTTCCGTCTCGACGAGGCGCAGATGGCCCCCGTAGGCCTGTCGCAAGCGCTCCGGCGTGAAGACTGTGCTCGGTTCGCCGAGGCCCAGGAGGTGCACATTGAGTAGCATCACGCGGTCAAACTGCTCCGAAGAAAGGTTCAAGTCATGCGTGGACAGCATCACCGTCACGCCGCGCTGACTGAGCATGTTTATGATGTGGAAGATGTGCTCCTGCGCTGGCATATCCAGCCCGCTCAGGGACTCATCCATCAACATCAGCTCGGCCTCCTGGGCGATGGCTCGGGCTATGAACATGCGCTGCTGCTGGCCGCCGGAGAGTTCGCTGATCTGCCGCTCCGCCAGATCGCTCATGCCGACCTCGTCGAGGCACTGTTGTACATACTCCCGGTCTCTGCGGGTGGCTCCCCGCAACAGGCCTATCCTACCCACCCGGCCCATCATCACCACGTCGGCCACTGTGACGGGAAAAGTCCAGTCCACTTGATTGCGCTGCGGCAGGTAGGCGATGCAGATGTGCCCGCCAGGGCAGTGTCCGGCAACTTTCACCTCGCCAGAGGCCGGCTCCAGCACACCGACAATGACCTTGAACAGGGTGCTCTTACCCGCGCCATTGGGTCCAACCA
>JBFEPU010000440.1:0-1906 GCA_041549915.1 Anaerolineae bacterium
GGTGGCTGATGAAGTGGGAGACCCACCGCCTCCGACTGTGCGAGCACCCTGTCCTGGGCCACGAGCGGCTTCTAGTGAAGTCTGTGGATTGCTCCTGACGGCTAGTTCACTGCTGGCAACTGCTCACGTACTGCAAACGTATCGCAAACGTATTGAGGCAAAGCTCTAGACCACGTTTTCTCGCTCGCTCCGAGGCGATCAACGACATCATCCGGAGTTGCAGCCTATCACATCCTGAGTAGAATAGGGTTGAATTGACAATCTAGACTGAATTAGCCCCTCGCTCGGTGAGGGCTTACCAGGAGTCGTAGAGGAGCTAACAAACGCGCAGCATTTCTTTGTGACGGGAAGGGATAATGTCTCATAATGTGGTGTAAAAAGGCACCTTGACAAAAGTGGCCACCGGGTGCTTCCATGTGGGTATCACGAAACACTCACAAAAGGAGGCATCCGATGACCGACCCTACTGTAACACTGCTGGAGTTACTGCGCAAGACTGGACTGGACCTGGATAGTGACTTCTTGCGCGAAGGCATCGCTCTGCTGACGCAACTGCTGATGGAGATGGAGGTCAGCGAGCAGATCGGGGCAGAGCGGTACCAGCGCAGCGAGAAGCGGCAGACACGACGGAACGGCTACCGGGAGCGAGTGTGGGAGACGCGCGTGGGAGAGATTCCAGTACAGATTCCCAAGCTGCGCCAAGGGAGCTACTTCCCGAGCTTTCTGGAGCCCAGAAGGCGTGCCGAACGGGCCTTGCTGGCGGTGATACGAGCAGCGTACGTCGAAGGTGTCAGTACGCGGAAGGTCGACGACCTGGTGCAGGCACTCGGGCTGACAGGTGTGGACAAGAGCAAAGTATCGCGGATCTGCCAGGAGCTGGACGAAGCAGTGAGCGCTTTCCGAGACCGGCCACTGGAGACGGAGTATCCCTACCTGTGGCTGGACGCTCTGTACCTGAAGGTGCGGCAGAATCACCGCATTGTGAGTATGGCCGTCGTGATTGCCATCGGGGTGCAAGAGACGGGAGAGCGAGAGATCCTGGCCGTAGACATCGGGGCCAGCGAGGAAGAGGCTTTCTGGACGGAGTTTCTGCGTGGTCTGGTGGCCCGGGGCCTGAAAGGCGTGCAATTGGTGATCAGTGACGCCCACCAGGGGTTGAAGGAAGCGATTGCGACGGTGCTGGCCGGGGCGGCTTGGCAACGATGCCGGGTACACTTCATGCGCAATGTGCTGGCCCACGTGCCCAGAGGAGACAAATCGGTGGTAGCGGTGGCCATCCGCACCATCTTTGCCCAGCCGAACCAGGAGGCGGCCCGGCAGCAGTTGGCCGAAGTAGTCCAGGCCATGGAGCCGCGCTGGCCGAAGGCAGCGCAGGTGCTGTCGGCTGGAGAGGACGACGTGCTGACCTACATGACCTTCCCTCCAGAGCACTGGACACGCATCTACTCCACCAATCCCCTGGAGAGGCTGAACCGGGAGGTGAAGCGGCGCACGAACGTGGTGGGCATCTTCCCCGATCCTGATGCGGCGCTGCGCTTGGTGGGCTCGGTGCTGATCGAGATCAATGACGAATGGCAAGTGGGACGGCGCTACTTCAGCCAGCAATCGATGCGCAAGCTGAAGGAGCCGCCGGAAGCGCGACTGACTCTGCCCAGTCCTCTGCGGCTGGCGCCGATCCGTTGACAGGGAGGAACCAGGGTTGTGGGTATGTGGACATCGCTTCTCTCTGCCCACATTCCCACAACCCCTACGGCGACGATTGATACCTGCCATACTCACTGTGAGGCACCCATTCTACACCACTTGACAAGACACGAGTGACAGGACCACCAGCCTATACCTGGAGCCCTTGATTCTATTGCCATTCGAGCTTCCAAGCGACTTTGGGAGATTCCACGGCGATTGA
>JBFEPU010000441.1:0-1901 GCA_041549915.1 Anaerolineae bacterium
CGGGGCTATCACGCTGCACGGCTTCACCGACCAGCAGCTGCTGAGTCAGTTGGCGGCGCTGTTGCGGCCGGCGGAGATGGCGGCCGTGTAGCCGAATCTTTGGGGGAGGCAGCAAGTGGCTCTGTTGACCGGAGATGAGATCATTGAGATTGCGGTGCTCCTCGAAGAAAGAGGCGAGCAGTTTTACACTGCCGCTGCCCAAAGAGCAACCAGTGCTGCCTGCCGTGCGCTCTTTGAGGATCTGGCAGGGCAGGAGAGGCTCCACCGTCGTGCCTTCCAGCAGATTAGCCGTGACGTGATCGAGCTAGCGCTTGCCCCAGACCAATGGGAGCAGTTCCAAGCGTATACCGGCGCGCTACTGCAGCAGAGCTTCCTATCCAAGCCGGACAACGCGCTGAACCTGGCAGCCGACGCCACGGATGAGCGATCTGCTCTACAGGCCGCGCTCAGTTTTGAAAAGGAGACTCTTCTCTTCTTTCACGAACTACAGGAGATTGTGCGCGGTGCTGGCCAACTGACCGTAGAGCGGATCATTCGGGAGGAGAAACGACATGTCCAACGGCTTGCCAGCATGCTGGCTGAGTAGAGCATCGGCTTTCCGAATCGTGGCTCACGAGTACCGATCAGCGGAAACAGAGATCGCACGCAGATTGACGAGCGCTACGAGCGAGGGACGAATTCGATGACCGGTGGCTGTGAACCCAAGATCGTCGGTTTCCTGTGTAACTGGTGCAGCTATGCGGGAGCGGACATGACCGGCACGAGCCGCATTCCCTACCCGCCGAACGTCCGCATCATTCGCGTACCTTGCTCAGGACGCGTGGACCCCCTCCATGTGCTCAAAGCATTTCAGGAGGGAGCCGACGGGGTACTGTTGGCCGGTTGCCACCCTGGCGACTGCCACTATGCAGATGGAAACTACCACGCCCGGCGCCGTTTCGCGCTGATGCGCCATATCCTCGACTTTGTTGGCATCGAGGCTGGTCGGCTGCGCATTGACTGGGTATCAGCAGCCGAGGGCAGCCGGTTTGCCCAAGTGGTAACCGAGATGACCGACGATGTACGGCAGCTCGGTCCGTGGACAGGTATGCAGAATGAACGTAGTGCGCCAGCACAGGCACCTGGCCCGGATGAGGGAGGTGGCCCATGAACCAGGAGATCCAGAGTGGCATCCAGATCCAAGCTCGGGAACTCTTGAGCGTGGGCGAGGTGAGCTGCGTTATCGGTCATGAACGCAGCCCCAAGGGACGTCTACGACCGGCTTTCATCTATGAAGATGCCCATGCAGACCGGCTGGTTTGGGACCAAACATGCCACCACAACCTGATGGTCTACCTGCGGGAGCAGGTGATGCCAACCCGTCGCAACGATGCGCCAACCCGCGTAGCCGTCGTTGGCAAGCCGTGCGACGTGCGGGCACTGAACGTGCTGATCCACGAGGAGCAGGTGACCCGCGAGCAGGTGTTCGTCATCGGTGTGGCTTGCCCAGGTATGATATCAGATAAAGAGGAGGCTCAGGATCATTGCCAGCGCTGCAAGGAGCGGGTGCCGGTGTTCTACGACGTGCTCGTGGGCAAAGCACCCGAGGTGGACATAGAGGACGACGCCTGGGCCGATGTGGCCGAACTGGAGGCTATGACCCCATCAGAGCGGCTGGCATTCTGGACTCGGGAGTTCGACCGCTGCCTAAGGTGTTACGCTTGTCGCCAGGCATGTCCGGGCTGCTACTGCTTCGAGTGCTTGGTTGAGCAAGTAGACCCCCAGTGGGTGAGCATCGCCCATGGTGTACCCGAGAAGGCCTTTTTCCATATCATGCGCGCCTACCACTTGGCCGGTCGCTGTGTCGAATGCCACGCTTGTGATAACGCCTGCCCAGTGCACATTCCGCTGAGCCTGCTGAA
>JBFEPU010000442.1:0-1890 GCA_041549915.1 Anaerolineae bacterium
ATGGGGTCAGCCTTGTAATGAAATCCCTGTCTCTAGTCGAATGTACAGCAACTGCAGAGCTTTGGGGTTCCCGCGTCCAGTAAGCTCAACGTCCTCTTGGCTCTGCTGCTGCAGATTCTCAGAGGACACTCGCATATATAGACTCTAGACGACTTGTGTGCTCCTCCATTGCCATCGGCGTGCGCACACTTGCTTGCAGCTTCGCGAGCAAGTCTCGCTCATCCACCAAACGCTGCAAGGTTGCCCGCCAGGCATCGACATCACCAGGTGGTACCAGCAATCCATCTTCCCCATCGCGAATGGCTTCAGTCAGAGCACCTACACGTGAGGCGACCACCGGCACGCCAGTCGCAAAGGCCTCGTGGACGATCAATGAGAACGTCTCGTGCCAAAGAGAGGGGACCACAACCACGTCGGTCTGTGACAGAAGCTCCCAGACTCGCTCACGACTCAGGTGACCCAGGAAGCGTTGGTTTGGGAGCACATGGTCTCGCAGACGTCCTACGTAGCGGGGATCGAACGACTCATCCCCCGCAATCCACAATTCCACGGCTCCCCTCAGCTCCCTCACAGCATCCACCAAGATATGGACGCCCTTTTGCCACGAGAGCCCGCCGACATAAGCCAGGCGCACAGCCCTCGCTGACCCCTGTCTCTGCTTCAATCCCTGTGGCCATTCAAGGCCATGAGGCAATACCTCGATCCTATCTGCGGGCACGGCATGGGAGCAGTACTGTTCCTTCACGAAATGAGAGGGGGCGATCAGCCTACTTGCCTGGAGCGTGGCAGATCGCAACCTGCTCCCGCGCCAGGACATCAAGATCGCGAGGGCAGGCACTGCGGGCCACAGACCGCTGAACCCCACACGCGCCAGCACACAACGAGCGCAATTCAGGTAGGCACGAGGCCCCTCGCACAGCCGTCGACTGTAGTTAGTAAGGAGCTGTGCGTTGGCACAAAACCACCAATAGTCATGCAGCGTGATCAAGAAAGGGACAGCCTGCTCCCGGATGAATGAAATGATGGTCTCTGGGAAGCTCATGAGATGTTGGATATGGATCAGGTCGGGACGGGTCTCATCAAGCACACGCTCAAAAGCCTGCTCTATGGGAACATCCCGTAGAGTTGCCAGGAAGCGGCGATTGGGGCTCAACAGACCAGCCCATGTCTTCACGACCATCACGTCATCTTCCTCATGACGCTCCAGGCCAACCCCTGGCGAGCTGCCACGATAGAGCACAGTGACTTCGTGCCCCCGCTTGGCCAAGGCATGAGCCACAGACTCGGTGTAAACTTCTGTTCCACCGATGTTGGCAGGTGGATATTGGTGGACAAGGTGCAGGACTTTCACGATTCTCCAGTCAAAGCCGTACGATAGGCTTCCAGCAAAGTTTGGTACGTCTGGTCCCAGGTATAGAGCTGCAGGAGTTGGCGACCAGCACTGCCCACCCGCGCAGCCAAGCCAGGCTCTACCAGCAACCGGCGAATGGCTGCAGCCAGGGCGCCAGCATCGCCAAAAGGCACGAGCAGACCTGTCTTCTCGTGCTGCACCAAGTCAGGAATTCCCCCAGCATTGGCGCCAATTACCGGTTTGCCGTGCAGCCAAGCCTCCAGCAATACGATGCCGAATGTATCTACCTGGCTGGGCAAGGCGAATAGACTGCAAGCTGCAAGCAGGCGATGCTTGGTAGTCTCATCCACTATCCCCAGAACGTGCACGCGCTCACGAATGACAGCCTGCACTTTGGATGGTTGCCGCTGTAAGAACGCCTCTAAACCCTCGGCTTGCGGACCTGCACACACCAGATCGAGGGGCATTCCCTCAAGGTTAAGCTGCGTCACTGCTTCAGCCAGCGTGAATGCGCCCTTGTCATAGGTATTGGCACCTAG
>JBFEPU010000443.1:0-1885 GCA_041549915.1 Anaerolineae bacterium
CACAGCGTGTGCAGTCCCACTCATCCGTCTACCCCTACCTCCAGATTCGAATCTGCGCGCCCATACTCCACCTCAGAGATGCCTCACCCGGCGCCAGGTCAGCGGCGGTAGATTCGGACGCCGCCTGCCTCGTAGACCTCTTTCAGGAAACGCCCAAAGCGAGCCACGACATGCGGAGCCAGTTCGTACTTGCGAATCTCCGTCGGACCAACGTATACGTAGTCAATGCTGTACTTATCCAACAGAGCCAACACCTGACCCGAATCAGCGCTCTGGTAGATCTGGGTGATATCGGGTTGACGCTTGCCCGATTCGATCGTATTGCCTCGCCATTGGTACTGATGAAAGTCCCAGCCCAGAATGGTCGGCAGGCCTGTGAAAGCAGAGACAAAAGCGGCGTCGCTGTAGGAGCCCCCGGTGGCCTCAACAATGAAGGCTATCCCCGGCACCTGCTCCTGCAGCCAGCGAATCGCCGCGTAGTCATCCGGTCGAGCGTCCTCCAGGTAGGCCATACCATCCAGTGTGGGCTTCCCTTTGAAGCTCCCTGCCTTGTTGGGGATGGCCAGCAGAGGATAGATCATGCCCATCAGCACCAGCAAGACAAAAGCCGCGAGCCAGGCATACCGGCCAAGGGCCCCGGCACGGCGCGAAATCGCTCGCTGACGTCCCAAAACGTAGTAACTGCCGAACGCTGCAGAGATGGCCAGCATCACCCACGCCTGGTAGTAGAACTTGAACACCGTGTTCATGCGCGTCATGAAGAGATCTCTGAGATACACAAACTCAACAACCAGGGTCAGCAGCAGGGCAACGCCAGAGATCAACTGCACGAACAATGGCGCCCACTGCGCCGCATCACCAGCCTCGGCCCGACCTCGCCAGGAACGCTGCATCAAGTACCACAGTGAGGCGATCAACAAGCCCACCAGCAACAGCGTCCAAGGATTCGCCAAGCGCATCGCTACCGTGTACCTTATCAATCCGGGAATCCCCAGGCCCCCCAATGCCTGCCGTACCTGCTCGTCTGCCAGGACACCCTCCAAGAACTGCTTCCCCGTCGGCGTCACGACAACGAGCAAGACAACCAGCAGCATCAGCAGCGGGAGTCCCAGCACCAGCCACGGCAGCGGGCTCAACAAGTCGATCCAGAATCGGCGGCGCTCCTCGCTCGGCACGGAAGCGAACACGGTCCGCAACTGCAACACGATGAAGCTGGCCAGGACGAACACAAAAAGGCCAAACATCATCAGATACTGATGAACACGCGTGGTGTTGAAGAACAGGGGCAGCACGCCTCCAGCCTGAGACTGAAAGCCCAGGTAGAATGGCAAGTATAGCAAGATGGCCGGCACAGCCACGGAGAACCCGAATGCTATCGTCGAGACGAGCCATTGTGACTGCTGCTGCACCCGCTGCCCGACGAGAAAGGCTGCCGCAACAACGAAAAGATGTATCGGCAGGTCCCACGTGTTCAAAAAGCCCAATGCTCCCAGACACAAGGCCAGCACCAGGATATCGAAGCCATGTTCTTTCCACATGACGGACAGCAAACGGGTCCCTCTCCTCAGCCACGACCATCGCGCGGCGCCATCCCCTTCTGCGCTGGATGCACCTTCTGCCAGCCTCTCGGTGGTCCAGTGCCGCGCATCGAGCAGCAGGTTCAGCGCCAGAGCCAAGGCTAGCACGACGAATGGCAAGGCCAGAACGTGCGGATGCATGTCGCCAAGCAAGAAGCTGAACTGTGGAAACTCATCAATGACCTCCATGTGCACCCCGCGCAGGTCGCGATCATTTACCACCCGCGATGCCCGCCACCACCACCACATATCGGTCGGCACCCAGCGCCCGTTCACCGGTGCGCCAGTCAAGCCTTCGACATCGAGCC
>JBFEPU010000444.1:0-1882 GCA_041549915.1 Anaerolineae bacterium
CCCTGCTGGTGCTCAGCTACCTCTACGGAACCTGGCGGCTGAGCCACCTGGGCGGTCCCAGCGTGGAGGAACTCAAGTCCGGAACGCCTCCACCATGGCAGGGACAGCAGCGCGGCTTTTGACCGTCATCGAGGTGTCCACTCTATCACAGAATGGAGGGAGAGCCATGAAACTGAGACAGGTGCTGAATTGGGTAGGCCTGGTGATCGTACTGGCGGTCAACGGGCTGGCGAATGCCTTGCCGCTGAACGGGAAAACGACGGGTGAAATCTCAGACAACATCCCTACGCTGTTCACTCCGGCCGGCTATGTCTTCTCGATTTGGAGCTTGATCTATCTCGGGTTGCTCGCGTTTGCCTGGTATCAGGGACGCCGCGCACAGGCGACCGCCGATTTCCAAGAGCGCATCGGCTATTGGTTCTTCGTCAGCTGCGTCTTCAACAGCGCATGGATCGTTGCCTGGCACTATGAGCAGTTCCCGCTGAGCCTGGCAATCATGCTGGGCCTGCTGATCTCTCTGCTCGCCATCTACGTGCGACTGGACATTGGCCGGCGCAGTGTCTCTGCGGCTGAGAACCGCGCAGTCCATGTGCCCTTCAGCATCTACCTGGGCTGGATCTCAGTGGCAACGATCGCCAACGTGTCCACAGTTCTGTACCAGTGGGGTTGGACCGGAGGACCACTTGCTCCAGAGGTTTGGACAGCCATCATGATAGTGATTGCTGGTGTATTGGGCATTGCGATGATCGGGCTGCGAAATGAGATTGCCTACCCACTGGTCATCGTCTGGGCGCTTGTTGGCATCTGGATGGCACGACGGGCCACGCCGCTGGTTGCCAATGCATCTGCGGCGACAGCGGTGATCGTCGCCTTGGTGCTCATTGTGGCGCAAGTCCGGGCAAGGGCGCGGCCAGCAGTGACTGCATGAGGATCCGCTGCCGTCGGAACACCCCGCACCGCGTACCAAGCGCTCCCAGCAGGGAACAGGCCATCGCATGGGACGACTGAGAGCAGACAAGCTCCACGTGCAGTTCGCGCATGGAGCGGAGACTGACGGCCCAGTAACGCCCCGGCGCTACACGCTGACCCACTCGGACGCCACCGGGGATCTGTATCTCACCATTGGCGCGGATTATGACCGCCAGCAGTTGCTTGGATGGCAAGCGCGGTTCATGCGCGACGAGGTGCTGGCCGAGTGGCGACATGAGGCAGATGGCCCGGCGCTGCACGTGGACTGCCATGTGAGCGGCGGTCTCGTCCTGGGCCCGGCAAGTTGGCGCTATGCCATTTTCCGCCAGGAGCTGCCACTGGTCCTCGAAGCCATCTGCTTCGGGGACCGCAAGCTGTTCGAGGGCCAGCCCCAACTCACCCGCTCACCCATCTGGGTGCACTTCCATGCCAGCCAGCCGCGATACAACCGCGTTGAGCGCTGGGGAACGGTGGGCGAGTATCTCGCGGCGTCGGGTCAGCCTGAAGCCAGCGCCTAGCCACGACATTCTCGCTCTTGCAGGTCACGGCGACGGCGCTGTGAATCTGCGTCAGCGAGTTTGGCCCAGGAAGTAGTCGTTCAGCTCGGGGTTCTCGCAGCCCTGCAGATCCTCGCTCATGTTCTCTATCGGGGTTGAACCAGCCCGGGTGGCGCCATCCGGGTCAAGGGCAGCCTGCAGCGTGACGGAGAGGAGCCCACGTCCTCTGTAGCCAGCAGCGGGATCCGGACCAGCCGATCACTCTACCTCCGCAGGCTCACCGACACCAGAGGCATCCCACCACCGTGGGATGACCTCCGCTGACCCATACCATGGCACCCTCGATAGGCTGAAGTGACTCACGCCTTCCAGTATTATGGGATGCCATCCAGGCAGAATCGCTGACTCGATGGGGA
>JBFEPU010000445.1:0-1880 GCA_041549915.1 Anaerolineae bacterium
ATGCCGCTAGCCGACGAACAGCGGCACAGCGAGTGCGCGCACTGTGGCTCCAAGTTCGTCGTTGACTGGACAGATTCCAGGTGCGTGGCCTTGACACTGTTCGAGTCTGTGCTGGCCAGGAGCCTCGACGAAGTGTCGGTTCAAGCCACTCAGCAGCGCCTGACCCAGCTGGAGGGTCAGGTCCTGCAGGCCCAGCGAAACGTTGAGGCGCGACATAAACAGCTTGACGAGGCCAAAGCGGCGTACGAAGCTCGAAGGGTGGAGGTCCAGAAAGTGATTGCTCCCCCTCAGAACTGGACATACTTCCTGGGCCTGATGACTCTTGTGGGCTGGTTTCTGGTATGGTTCGTCCTCCAGGGAGTCGAGTGGTACGTCTTCCTGGCCCTATCCCTCCTATTGATCCTGATCACGTGGGTTTTCTATCGGTCGTGGCGGAATGCCCAACTGTGGGCTCAAGAGGAACTGCTGCTCGTCAGGTTGGCGCTCGAAGAAGCCGAGAGCGAGTGGAGCGAGGCCTATGCGCGCCTGGAAGACCACGTATTGGAGAGAGAACTGCGCCAGAGAGTCGTCGCGAACTATGAGCTGCTGCGTGCATCCGAAGCTCAAGGTCGCGGGAAAAGCGTGGCATGAGAGCTGCTCACCAAGTGTGTTGAAGCAGGATGTGGATGAAGGCGACCAAAGGGGTCGCCTTTTCTCCTACAGGTGACTGGGTTAGTTGCCAGACTGAAGCCGCCCTTTGCATACGCCAAATCGGCCAAAGAGGTTCCACAACTTGTGCACGAAGCAGTCGTAGCGCCATGGATTCAGGGGTGAGGTGAGGGTGGGCGGCCCGCACAGCAAGCGGGCGTGCTGGTGGCGCATGCCGGAGGAGCGATGGGGACTAGGTACGAACTGCGCCTGGCAGGTGAGGGTGGTCAGGGCTTGATCCTGGCCGGGGTAATCCTGGCCGAGGCCGCGGCGGTCGGTGATGGCAAGCATGTGGCCCAGACCCAGTCCTACGGACCTGAGGCCCGTGGTGGTGCCAGCAGTGCCGAGGTGGTCATCAGCGACGAGCAGATTGACTACCCCAAGGTCGTCGAGCCCGATCTGCTGCTCGCAATGAGCCAGGAGGCGTGCGACAGGTACTGCGCTGACTTGAAAGCGGGTGGCCTCCTGATCGTTGACTCGATCCTGGTGCACCGGGTGCCAGGTGGCAGTGCCTACCGTGTACCGATCACCAAGCTAGCGGAAGAGGCGACCGGCCGGCGCGTGACTGCCAACATCGTGGCGCTGGGCCTGATCGTTGGCCTGACCGAGGTGGTTTCGCGGGCTGCGGTCGGGAAAGCACTGGCGGCTCGGGTTCCCAAGGGCACGCTGGAGCTGAACCGGAGGGCCCTCGAGGCTGGGCTCGAGATGGCGGACAGGCTGAAGCTGCCACCACAGGCAGCCTGAGGAGGCGGCACGGGCCAGCTTTGCCCTGCACAGGAGGATGGACCATGGAGGAAAGTACGAACGAGCGAGAGGGCCTAAGGCAGCTGCGCTGGGATGGGCTACGGTGGGGTGCAGAAGCGGTTGCGCTGGTGGGAGGAGTGGCGGTTGTGGCCTCAAACGTCTCGCCAACGCCTTCTGGGCTGGGTCAGGCCTGGCTTGTGATCGGCGCTGCTCTCTCCTTCCTGGCGCTCATGGCGACAGCCGTCGAGATCATCCTCAGCCGACGACGCGGGTCGTCCCCAGCACCCCAGACTGTCTCGGCTGTGCGGACGTGCACTGCCGAGCAGACAGGGCTTCCAGGCCACGAGATGCTGGCGCTGGAGTTCCAGTACGCGAGGGTCACGGCCAGTGAGGCGATGAGCGATCGGCACACGATTGTCAACTTCTACCTGCTGCTGACAGGAGTGGTG
>JBFEPU010000446.1:0-1875 GCA_041549915.1 Anaerolineae bacterium
AGAAGGACGTCATGCTGCTTGATGAACCCTTCGGTGCGCTGGATGCCATCACGCGCAATTCTCTGCAGAGGTGGCTACTGCAAGTGTGGCAACAGTTCCGCCATACTATCCTCTTCATCACCCACGATGTCGAGGAAGCAGTCTTCCTCTCAGACTATGTTCATGTACTCACCCCAAGGCCGGGCCGGGTGCGCTTTGAGCTGGGCATACCCCTGCCCCGGCCTCGGGCGCGCGAGGTAGTCTTCACCCCCGAATTCGCCGCTCTAAAGCAGCAGTTGCTCGATGCGCTGACGATGGAAGGATGAAGCGGGGGCCAGACAACCTCAGCAGTCCAGATCGGCTGGCTTCTTCATCCGCATTCACCAGAGTGCCTGACGCAGGTGTGCGACGAGCCCAACGTCAGCTGTCTTGACAACCGGTTTGGTGAGGTGTATAATCACCAGCGGTCGGGGCCAAGTTGTGCGCAAGGCCTGGCCGAGTTTCTCGTGGACAAGAGGCGCAACGGACACTAGCTAAGAGAACGGATGGACGTAGACAGTAGCAGCAGTCATAAACAGAGCAGTTCCGACGACCCTGCGAGTTACCAAGAGATAGTCCCCCCGTAGGCACACAGGCAGCGAAGGGAAGACACGGGCCTGCCCGCGCTCGCCCAAAAAGTCGCAGCTTGTTGCTGCGGCTTTTTTCTGTCTGGGGAACCTCAGCCGTGACATACCGGGTCCGAGGAACGGCCACCTGGGTCGCTTGGAGGTGCCCCATGACCATGTACCTGAGCCGCATCTTAGGCAAGCCTGTTTGGGATGAGCAAGGCGAGCGCCTGGGCCGCTGCGTGGATCTGCTGGCAGCAGAGGTCGAGACAGGGTTTCCCTATCTGCGAGCCATCGCTGTGCGTGATGGTCAAGAGACGCGCCTGATCGCAGCCCAAGCCATCGCCTGGCTGAGCCCTTCCATCATTCTCAATACCTCTCACCCTCCGACCTACCAGCCTCGCGGAGATGAACTGTGGCTGGCGCGCCAGGTGCTCGATCGTCAGATTGTTGACACCGAAGGACGGCGTCTGGTCCGCGCCAACGATGTGCAAATCACGCGCGTTTCCACAAATGGAGTTCGCTATCACCTCGCCGGAGTGGACGTTGGCACTCTTGGACTGTTGCGCCGTCTAGGGGTGGAGGGGCTCGCACAGGCCCTGTTCAGGCTGCTGCGCAGACAGCCCTCCAAGGCGATCATTCCCTGGCGTGATGTCGCTTCGCTACAGGCCGACAAGCCTATTCGCCTCCGCGTTTCGCTTGAGAAGATTCGCGAGTTCCACCCTGCTGACATCGCTGATATCATTGAAGATCTCGACCGCCCCACCGGCCAGGCACTGCTGCAGACACTGGATACCGAGATCATAGCTGACACGATTGAGGAAATTGAACCAGAGCTGCAGGTGAGCATCCTGGGCACGCTGCCGCCAGAGCAAGCTGCGGACGTGTTGGAGGAAATGGGCCCAGACGTTGCGGCAGACCTGTTGGCCGATCTGCAACCCACTCAGCGAGCGGAACTCTTGGAGTTGATGGAGGCCGAGGATGCCACTGATGTCCAGAAGCTGCTGACCTTCCCGGAGGACTCTGCCGGCGGGATCATGACTACCGAGTTTGCCACGATCCCTATGGGACTGACCGTAGGCAAGGCCCTGGAACACCTGCGGGAGTCACGGGCGGCCCATGAAGACGAGGCCTTGTTTTATGTCTATGTTTTGGATGAGAACCGGAGGCTCCAGGGGGTCATCGCCTTGCGCGAACTGGTGTTGACATCACCGGACGTCGCGGTACGGGACGTCATGCAGACAGGTGTTGTGACGGTCGACCCACTTGCATCTCAGCGGGATGTAGCTCG
>JBFEPU010000447.1:0-1864 GCA_041549915.1 Anaerolineae bacterium
AATGAGGCCCTCGCCGGTTTGCGCGACCCGTCCCATCGCCCCTTCGCCGAGCTTGTGAGTTGTCCCGACGTAGCCTTCCCCTAGCCCGCGGCTGACGACGATGCGAACTTCTTGGTTGGCGTCATCGTAGAGGCCCAGTTCCCCACCGGCAGCATCCAGCAACCCGGCGGCCCGCTCCACGATGGCCTGAAGCACGGTGGACAACTCAAGCTTTGCGGTGATGTCTGCCATGGTGGTGCGCAGGGCGTCGAGCTCGTCGGCGCGCTTACGTTCCGCGGCAAGGAGTCGCGCCTTGCCAATGGCGAGCCCGACTTGGTTGGCCGCTGCGGAGAGCACCTGTTGATCCTCTGGCGTGAATGCATCGCGCTGCTCGCTTTCGGCAATCAGTACGCCGAGCACTTCTCCGCCGATGCGGACCGGCACATCGACCTCAGAGCCGCCTGCACCGGCCACGTAGCGAGGATCCTGAGTGACGTCAGGGGTGTACTGGAGCCGGCCGTCCAGCAGCGGGGCCTCGCTCAGTCCCTCTCCGGGCCGGAGGGGCGTTGGTGGCTCCTCAAAGCCGGCGTGGGCGGCCGAGACCCGGTCGCCCGTTCTCTTGTCCAGGAGGAACAGTCCCACGGAATCATAGCCCAGCGTATCATGCAGCCCTTCGATCACGCGGTGGCAGATCTCGCTCTCTTCCAATGTGGCGGCCAGTTCGGTGCTCAGCCACAGCAATGAAGCCTGTCGCCGGGCCTGGGCTCGCTCCGACGTCAGCAATCGTTCTTTCTCTGCCTCTGCTTGCTTGCG
The DNA here is from genome assembly GCA_041549915.1 of Anaerolineae bacterium. Classification (GTDB taxonomy): domain Bacteria; phylum Chloroflexota; class Anaerolineae; order UBA2200; family UBA2200; genus JBFEPU01. The sequence goes on from JBFEPU010000447.1 coordinate 793, forward strand.
TTCCGTGACTTCTTCTTGCAGCTGAGTGTTGGCCTGTTGCAGGTCCGCGGTTCGTTCCTTAACCAACCTCTCTAGCTGGTCTCGGTGCTTTCGCAACTCCTCAGCATAGGTCCGAGACTCGAGCAAGGCACGTTTCAGCTGGTTCGCAAAAAACCACTGCAACAGGAGGATGATCCCCATGCTGGTGGACAGTGCGATGACCCTTGTCGCGACATCGACACCCTCTGTGAGCGGTACTTGCCCGTAGGGCCACAGCAAACTCAGCACTGCATAGCTGACCACGCCGATCAGGCTTACACCGACAGCCGCTCGCGCACCGTAGGCGACCTGGGCGATGATCACCAGCGCACCGTAGGTGACAATGGCGACGTTGTACGGGCCAAAGTAGTACTGACCGTAGATGGGAATGGCTAGAAAGGCCAGTACCGGCACTAGTACCGCGAGGCGCCAGCGACCGCGTCGCGATAGCCACAGACCGAGCGGGACAAAAGGTAGGGCTCCCCCTCCACCCAGGATGGCGGGCACCGGGATCGCAGCGCCTGCGATATAGGCCACTGTCAGCACCACCACGTAGGCGCCGCCCAGCGCTCCGGTCCCAACAAGGATCACATTGGCCATGTGTTCCCGCCGCGCTTCGCTCTCATCAATGGCGCGCGGTGCAGTCAAGGTCTCCCACAGATTGATGAGCTTGCTCACCATGTGCCTTCCTCCTGGTTCGGGTATCTGCGAAGGCTTGGCTCTGTCTCTAGGCCGTGCGCGCATGCCAAGCGCAAGATCCCAAACACTGACAGCCGACCACCGACCGTAGCGCCACCAGGTCAGGGCTCGGCTGCTGGTCAGTCACTCTGTCCTCCTCTAGCATACCGGGGGCACAATGAGGGCTGTGAGTACACAGCCTGTGGCGTGATGATACCGCAGGTTTGACCAGAACTCAGTGCCTCAGGACGCAAGCCAGCAGGCGCTGGGCACCTGCGAGGGTGAAAGAACACTCACCGAGGCCCCTGGCCCTGCCGAGAGGTGAAGCCTGCCAGGCAGGCGTACGTCCAGCCAACGTGTCTCCGGAGAAACTCGC
>JBFEPU010000448.1:0-1843 GCA_041549915.1 Anaerolineae bacterium
GCATGGATGGTTGGCAGTGTGTGCGTATGGAGGACTTTGGAGCGCGGGACTGGGAAGCGGACGAGTTTTGCCGCCGCAAGGTGGCCGAGTGCGAATTGTTCGTCGGGATTCTGGGTCTGCTTTACGGCAGCATCCACAAGCCTACTGACCTCTCCTACACCGAACGCGAGTACCAGACTGCTGCGGGCGGCTCCAAGCCGCGTCTGGTGTTTCTCAGTCCAGATGATTTTCCAGTACCAGGCAATCTTATGGAAGGCAGCACCAAACAGCGCAGGCAACGAGCCTTTCGCGAACGTGTGCGTGCAGAGCGGATAGTAGATGCCGACTGGAGCTCACCCCACGAACTCGCCACCGGTGTGGTCACATCCATTCGCAACTGGGAGCGGGAACACCCCCGTCAACGGGCGAGCCGCGACGAGCCCATCCCCCCAGCCGCCCCAAACCAGCAGCTTCGCGACCGTTACCTGCGCTGGCTAGCCAGCACCTGTGGTCGCCTCGTGATGCACGGCATTCAATCTCGAGATCGTCCCTACATTGAGCTCAACCTGGATGATGTATACGTCCCGCTGGAAGCCACCGAGATTCTACCGCAACAGGAGCGACGCCCGGTCCGGCGCGGTAAGCAAGCGCTGCAAATACAGGAGCATGAGTTACCAGCCTCACGGCCAATCAACCTGAGAGATCTGCTCAAGGTGGGAGGCCGCATCGTTGTTATTGGCGGGCCTGGCTCTGGCAAGACCACAGTGCTGAAGCACATCGCGTGGGCTTTGGCGGAATCGCTGGTCGCCGATCGGCCTGAGTTGGCGCGCGACCGCCTCGGGCTCGCCGAGCCGCTTCCCGCGCCCATCCTGATCCCGCTGCACGCATTTGCCGAGCACCGTGCCCGGCATTGTCGGTCTCCGGATCCAGAGCTTACCACTCTGGCTGCCTGCGTGTCTGATTACGTGACCCGTGCCACAGCGGCTGCCGATGTGTCCCTGGAGTTCTTCAAGTCGCTGCTGGCAGAGGGAGGCAACTGTCTGGTGATGTTGGATGGACTGGACGAGGTCGCCAGCGAGGCTGACCGTGAGACAGTGTGCCGTGCGGTGGAGGGCCTCGCCCAATGGGCGCCAGGCAACCGCTACATCGTCACTTCCCGCCCTGCGGCCTATAGCGGCCAGGCGGTTATTGCCGCTGCCTTCCGGCAAGTGCAGGTCAAGCCACTACAGCGCACGGAGGAGCAAGACGAGGTCCAGCTGCTGCTGACCAAGCTCTATGAAGCTGCGGGCCACGCAGAGCGCATCGAGCCGCTCTTGGGTTGGCTCGATCAACTGGAGACGAAATATGCCACACGCGGGCCTGCAGGGCAGGAGCCCCTGATTGACACGCCGCTGATGGTGCGCATGGTGGCCATCGTGGATCTCAGCGGAGACAAGCTTCCCGAGCAACGGGCTGAACTCTACGAGCGCTTTGTCGACGCGCTCCTGCGCGCTGCCTATCATCCAGACGCCATTGTGCGCCAGACTCTAGAGAAGCTGGGTGGCCCGGCCGCGGACCAACGGCAGTGGTTGGCCGTGCTGGCCTATGCCATGCACAGTCAGGAGGCAGGCAGCCGTTCCTTGGAGGAGGGCGAGGTCCGGAGACTTCTGCGCGACCACCTCACTCCCACCCGTGGAGCGGAAGGCGCACGTCAGGCAGTCCGTCAGTTCGTCGCGGCCACTCGCAGCCGAGGTGGTCTGGTGGAGGTGCGCAGTGGCCTGCCCGACCGTTGGGTTTTCACGCACCAGCCTTTCCAGGAGTTCCTGGCGGCTGTCTATCTGTGCGACATCGTGGACGACGTGAGTTCCATTGCAGTCAAGCTGGA
>JBFEPU010000449.1:0-1824 GCA_041549915.1 Anaerolineae bacterium
ACCATCTGAGCGGTTCCGGTCAGCGTGTCGGCGCCAGCGCCAATGTGCGTCTGGGCGGCCTCGGAGGCCAGCGCGACGTCACTGAACGAGCCGGTCCAGTTGACGTTGACCTGGGCGCCCGGCTTTGTCGCCAGCACGCCGGCCTTAAAGCCCTCCACATAGAGCTTGGCATCACCGGTCTCGATGGGACCGATCACGCCGATCACATCGCTCTCGGAGAGGGTTGCGGCCAACACACCCAGCACGTACCCGCCCTCCTCGGAACGCGCCTCGTAGGCAAACACGTTGTTGATGCCCTGGTCCACAAAGGTATCGACCGTTGTTCCCCAGGCGAAGCTGGTGTTGGCAAAGTCCGGTGCGATCTCGACCAGCGAGCTGCCATACTGCGAACCGTGTGCGATCACCAGATCGTAGCCGCGTGTGGCATAGTCACGGATGGCAGCAGCGGCGTCGTCCACAACGAACAGGTTGTCCGAGTAGGCAAACTCGAACTTGTCCGCGCCCATCTCCTTCTCGATGTTGGCCAGGGCGTCGTACATGCTCTGGCTAAAGGCCAGGTCGTTGATGGCGCTAGGCATCACCACTGCCACCTGGAAAGGCTTTGCCTCGGGTGTGGGCTGGGCCTGCTGGCACCCCACCACCAATGCACCAACTACTAAAAGCGCTGCTAACAGACGTCTCATGGCAACCATGCCTCCTTCCATCGTGATCAACAACCGTTAACAGACGAGCAGATCTGGCTGCTCCCCACCTCCACGTTGGTTTTTGCGGACGGCTCTCACCTCCTTGGCGACATCTTTGGTCGCTCTATTCCCCGCCGCGCTCAAAAGCCTTGGAGAGTGCGGCGGGCGCTCGAACGCGCTGCGCGGTAAAGGCCAACACCAGAATGGTGAGGACATATGGCATCATGGTCGCAAAGTCGGGCGGTATGGGGATGCCCAAGACCTGCATCCACAGTTGGAGTGCATTTACGGTGCTGAAGAGCAGTGACCCGGCCAGCGCACCGAGGATACGCCATCCACCGAAGTAGACCAACGCCACCGCGATAAAGCCCATGCCACTGGTCAGATTCTGCTGAAAGACATTGAGCAGAGCGATAGAGAGAGAGGCTCCAGCAATGCCGGCCAGGATGCCCCCGAGAACCTCGGTGAGATAGCGAATGCGCTGCACGCTGACGCCCAATGAATCAGCAGCCTCGGGGTTGTCACCAACCGCACGGATCTGGAGCCCCAGCGTGGTCTTGTTCAAAACGAACCATGCTGCCGGTACCAGTGCGAACGCGCCGTAGACCAGCACGTTGTGCCGGAAGAAGATGGGGCCGAGCACGGGAAGCTCGCTAAGCACAGGTACACGTAGCGGTGGGAAACCGCTCACCGTCTCAACCGTGCCCAGCATCTTCTGAAAGAGCAAATCGCTCATGCCCAGTCCGAAGATGTAGACGCCAATGCCGCTGATGCCCTGCTCCGCTTTCAGCGTGACGCTGAAGAAAGCCATGCCCAGCCCCATCAGCGCGCCGACGAAAACAGCTGAAAGCAGCCCCAGCACCAGGTTGCCGGTCCTGAAAACGGTGAAAAAGGCAGCGTAGGCACTCATCAACATGATGCCCTCCACGCCCAAGTTCACCAGACCGCTGCGCTGGCCAAAGGTCTCCCCAATGGCGGCATACAGGTACGGGGTCGCCAGGCGAATCCCTGCCGCTGCTATGCCGATCAGAGTGCTCGCAGAGAACAACTGGGAAATCATTGCATCGCCTCGGTCTGGCGTTCAGGCGCATCCGCGTCGGCTGTCTTCGCCACCTCCAGACGCTGTGCCTGGCGGCGCCCA
>JBFEPU010000450.1:0-1805 GCA_041549915.1 Anaerolineae bacterium
CACACGCGAGACACTGAGACACGGAGACACCGAGACACTAGCCGGACACGCGCCTATCCCCCAAAATGAAAACGGCCCTCCGAAGAGGGCCATCATTGAGACGATCTGGCGGGGGCGACGGGCATCCCTGGCCCTGCGACCTCGATATAGCATTGCCGGTGTAATAATCGGCCCCACTTTGCGTGGATGCCAAGTCGTCGTGATCGCCAAGCCGGGGCAGCGCTTCTCCGCAACGAGTGGAGCCCACTCAATCCATGACCTCACCATTTGGTTAGCAACCGGTCAACAATGCGTCTGAGAGATGGGAGGCAACCCTGCCTATCTGTAGGCAATGGCTCCGCCTCATGCGCCTCCTGAGCGCCCGACTTGAAGACGGTTCGTGCTGCTTCTCTCCATCGCCATTCCGCAGAGGGAGACGGTGTGGCGGGAGGTCCGGACACCGCACGCATCCCCCGATCACGTTCTCGCCTGCGCTGCGAAGCGCAGGCAGGACAGTGCTTGGGAGGATCGAACCCACGAGATCCAAAGTCGCGCTGCTGCTCGTCGCTCCACAGGAATCTCCGGCCGCACGCAACGCATTCGAGAAGCTCTCCGCTCACGCTGTGCCTCCATTCAACGTAGATACCCTCACCAGGGCAGGCCATCCGTCTCAGCGCACGAAGGATCGCCTCACCCTCAACACCACAAGCTTGCCCCAGCGTGCCATCTGCTCCAGCAACGCACACAACCATGTCGGGCAAAAGGAATCCTCTCCCTGACGAACACTCGTTGGCTCCTGTTCGGGGCTTGAGCCCCAGAGCCAAACCACTCAGTCCAAGCTCGATTCATCGGAGGCCAGTAGAGCAAGGCGATTCGTGACTGCCTCGTACTCCGCGGCATTGATGACAGCATGCGCGATCAAATCTGCCATGTACTCTCCAAGTTTGGCTTGCTCTAGGGTGAAGGGCTCCTTAGAATACGCATTGCCCGCGATGAGGGCACCGCTCAATTTCTCATCGCCAAGCATTGGTACAATCAGCAGCGGCCCAATCTCGCCGGAGCCAAGAAGGGCAAAAAGCACCTTGCTCTGCACACTGTCCGAGTTCTCCACGATGACTGGTTTCCGGCGACGTATGGCCTGCTGTACAGCTAGCTGGTATTGCAGCGGGAACGAAACGGCCTCTCCTCGTCCCTGACGCCTGGGGTTGTATACCGCCACCACGCGCATGTTTGTATCACCCCAACCTGCAGAACCTTGGTGGGCGTGACCCTGGTTTGGCGGCTCTTCCGGTTCAGCCCAGCAGATGCCACACAGATCACAACGCAGAGCTTCTGCGACACCGTGAACTGCGTTGCTGAGTATGACGTGCAGATCCAGACTGCTCGATATCCTGCGGCCGGTATCCAAAGCAGCAAACAGATCCTTGATCTGGTCCTGCGAAGCCTGGATGATATCGCTACGTGCGTCTCGGTAGCTGCGCAAGTCGATCAACGTGTGCAAAGCAGCCGTTACTGCGATTAACACATAACCCGCCAAGCTGACCAGAGGTTGCCAAAAGGTTGAGCTCAGCCCTGATGATTCCTGGCTCGGCAGTTGCTGTAGCTGCCCAAAGAACAGGAGTGCAAGGGCAGCAAGCGCAATGCTCGCACCGCTCTCACGAACGCGAACCAGTGCAAAAGCGATGACCAGGGTCAGACCCATCTGCCACACGAGCCACAACATTGCCTGCCAATGCGACCTATAGTCAAGAGTCGAATTGGCAGCCGACACCTGGCTCCAACCTATGCAAAAGCCCACACAGGCGCCGATGGTCAAGAGAAGATTC
>JBFEPU010000451.1:0-1803 GCA_041549915.1 Anaerolineae bacterium
GCACCAGGAGGAACGGAGGCCGCATCTCCCAGCAACTGTCGGTACCCCGCATCGGCAGCCAGCTCGGCGTAGAGCTGCTGACGCACCCACTGCAGGGCCAGGCCACCGTTGTTGATCGCCCCGCCGGCAAACCAGCGCCTCTCCGCCAGCAGGTAGCACCAGGTACGCTCGCGGGAATCGAGCCAGGGTCCATCCAGCACTTTGCGGATGGCGCCACTGGTCCCGACGGTAACCACCACCTGACCGGGCTCCACTGCGCCCGCCCCAAGATTGGCAAGGGCACCATCGCTGCTCCCAGCCACAACAGGCAGTTGAGCCGACAACCCGGTGTCTTCTGCAGCCTGCTTGGTCAGCCCTCCCACCACGGCGTGGGGCGAGACCAGGGACGGCAGACGCTTCTCAGACACGCCAGCCGCCGATAGGGCCCCTTGGTCCCAAGTCAGCTGGCGGATGTCCAACAGACCGGTGGTAGATGCCAGACCAAGGTCGGTGGCCCACAATCCTGTCAGCTGCTGCAGAATCCAGTCCTTGATGGCCACAAATCGAGCCGCACGGCGGGCAAGGTGAGGCCGCTCCTCCAACCACCACCGCAGGCGCACAGGATGGTATGTCGAACGAAGTGGGCAGCCTGTGCGTTGATACATGGCAGCGGCGTCCACCTCGGTACGGAGACGCTCCACGTAAGGCGCTGCACGGTTGTCAGCCCAGGTCATGGCGGGACACAGCGGAGCGCCGTGCTTGTCCACCAGAAGCACGCTGTGCATGGCGCCGCTCAGGCATAGCCCGTCAACTTGCCCTGGGGAGAGCTGCGCACGCAAAGCTTGCAGCGTCCTGATCACGCCCTGCCAGACCTGACGCACGTCCTGTTCGGCGCAGCCTGGGTGAGGCGAATGCAGCCCGTACGAACTCGTTGCCTTCGCAAGGACTTGACCGTCTGCGGTCACGGCCACGGCTTTGCAGTTCGTTGTGCCCAAATCAAGGCCGACCAGCGTAGCCAACGGCGGCGCTCCTATCTCATCACCAAGACAGAGGGAGACCCAAGGCCCATCATCTTGCCAGGGTCAGGTGTTGGCGTTTCTGTGACAGATCTCTTGCGCTGCCTCAATCATAGGCGCAACGTACCTGTCGACCTGGAGATCATCCATTGGCACGGGCACATCGCCGAAGAGGAACCAGTGCTCGACGTGCTCCACAGCAGCCCCGGGCTGCAGGTGGACGAGCGGCCCAAGGGTTTCAAGCTCCAGCATGTCCGCATCGGTCCAGGTCTCGACGCAACAGCCAAAGTCAGGATACTTGGCCCCTTGGGCATAGTCGAAAGTCTTGACGAAGAGATGGCCGTCCCTTGCATAGGCAGCCCAGCCGTCGACGGCCATCAGGCCTGCCTTCTGCGGTGTCGTTGCGTGCGGCTCGTGGCGAAGCATCACGTACCTGGGCCCCCACGTCCAGCGCGGGTCGGACATGTCGGTGTAGGCCCACAGAGTGATGGTATTCACTGGGAGCAGCGCTTCAGGGTGCGTCCGGCGAGGCGGTAATGGGATGATCGCTGTGCCGCCAGGTGCCATCACTGACAGTGCCCACGGAGCCAGCTCCACCGTCGAGGGATTGTTGTTGCGCAAGCGGTGCGTCACCTGCACATGAGCGTCAGCAGGTGACAGGTCGATGTCGATCTCCTTCTGAACCCCGGTGATCGCCTCGGTCCGCTGGATCAGCCGCACGGAGCCAGCGCGTCGCTCCAGCTCGACCGGCTCATTGTCCGGGCAGTAGGTCCGCGACTTGTCTTCCGGTGCGAGCCAGAGCCGGTGC
>JBFEPU010000452.1:0-1780 GCA_041549915.1 Anaerolineae bacterium
CAGCCGTACCGGGAATTCGTACGCTGGCTGGAAGTGCTCATTGGCCCAGACCCAGAGCTTCAACCCTCGTCTTATCCCACACTCGACGAGCCTACCTCACTCAATGTCGTTGGCCGGGCGCGTGAGGGCGACGAAGCCATCGCCCAGCGCGATCTTGCGGCGCTCACTTCGCTCAAGGACATCTTGCGCGGCCTGGTATGGGCGGAAGATGCGCTGCAAACGAAGCCGCTGGACTATGCGACCTTCGTCGGCGAGCTTGCCGGCGCGGTCGAAGCGACCCACTATCGACTGCCCCCGCAACCGAGCCGCGAGGGAATCCTAGTCGCGGACGTCGTGCAGGCGCGTGGAATCCCCTTCCGTGCAGTGGCTGTGCTGGGCCTGGCCGAGGGCGAGTTCCCGGCTGTGCTCTCGGAGGACCCTTTCCTGACAGATCGTGACCGGGCCGAGCTTTCGCACAGCTTTGGATTGGCTCTTCGACCCTCGACCGAGAGCTCAGAGGCAGAGTTCTTCTACGAGACCGTCACCCATCCCCAAGAGCGTCTGCTGTTGACACGGCCGAGACTGGCGGAGAGCGGGGCTCAGTGGCAGGCTTCGCCATTCTGGGAAGAAGTGTGTCGCTTGGTGCGCGTGGAACCTGTCACACTGACCAGTGAGAGCGTCACCTCGATGGATCGTGTCGCCTCCTGGCCAGAGGTAATGGAGAGTCTAGGTAGAACCCCAGCCTCCGCCGAGGCATGGTACTGGGCCCGCCAGACGGCACCTCAGGAGACGGCACAGTATGAGACAGCCGCAAGGATCTTTCGAGTGCGATGGAATCAGGACGACGCCCCGTCGTACAATGGTGATTTGGGTGCCAGACGCGAGGCCTTTGCTCTGCAGTTTGGGCCCGATCACATGTGGAGCCCCAGCCAGCTGGAGGCCTACCGCGCCTGCCCATTCCTCTTCTTTGTCAGCCGGGTGCTCGGCCTGGAAGCGCGCGAAGAGCCAACCGAAGGTCTCGACGCTCGCCAGCTGGGCAGCATCTATCATCGCATTCTCGAACAGCTGTACAAAGCGACGCCCGCGCCATGGGAGCTGCAGGAACTCCTGGATCGGCTGCCCGAGGCGGCTGGGCGAGTACTGGACCAAGCACCGCAGCAAGAAGGCTTCCGCGAGACAGCTTGGTGGCAACAGACCCGTGCTGAGATCGAGATCAACGTTTCCCGGTCGCTGCATGGATTGCACGAGCGCAGGGGAGAGTTCACGCCACACGCGTTCGAACAGACATTTGGGCTCGGCGGTGAACAGCCGCTAGTCGTCAGGAGCGACGAGGCGAGCTTTTACCTGCGTGGTGTCATTGATCGCATCGACAGAAGCCCGGATGGCGCACTGAGAGTGATCGACTACAAACTGGGCGGTCCAAGTGGCTTCAGCAGCCCGGCGATCAAAAGGGGGGAGAGACTGCAGATTCCCCTCTATGCACTGGCTGCAGAACGAGCTCTTGGTCTCGGTACGACCGCGGATGGTTTCTACTGGCACGTGAAACACGCCGAGCCGAGCCGGTTCAGTCTTGCCAGCTACGAGGGTGGGCCGGAGCAGGCGATTCAGCTGGCCGTTCAGTATGCCTGGGAGGCGGTTCGCGGAGCCCGCCAAGCGGCGTTCTCCCCACACGCTCCAGACAATGATTGCCCTGGCTACTGTCCTGCCTCCGCGTTCTGCTGGCAATACAAACCTCGCTTCCGATTCTGACACAGTTCTCGTATAGGGGAGATGCATCACATGGGTTCGGGTGCTGTCAAGC
>JBFEPU010000453.1:0-1776 GCA_041549915.1 Anaerolineae bacterium
AAGGACGGCCCGCAGCTGGTGCAGGGCTGTCGAGCTTCGGTCGAACGCTCGTTGGCCGAAGGCCGCACCTGGGTCCTTGAGGACCACGGCCAGCCAGTGGCCTGCAGTTCCTTCAATACAATGATCCAGGAGGCTGTCCAGGTTGGAGGCGTCTGGACGCCTCCTGCGCTTCGGGGCTGCGGATACGGTCGTTCCGTGGTCGCTGCTTCGCTGCTGGATGCACAACGCGAAAGTGTCCACAAGGCTATCCTGTTCACAGGACAGAGCAACATCCCCGCGCAAAGGGCCTATGCAGCTCTCGGCTTTCGGCACATCGGCGACTACCGCATCACGCTGCTCCAGTCACCACTGGAGACCGGCTCACTCGTGACGCGCTCCTAGCCAGCAGTCGCCAGTCGGCACTGGTCAGTCTTGTGCCGCACCCTATGCCGGTCAAGCAGACTACCGGTGCCGAAATCGTCGGTGGCGCGGGGACCGTCAAGCTCTCCCGATTCCCATCAATCACAGAACCGAGAGCCGTGCCGGCTCTCGGTTCTGTGCCAAGTCCGTAGATCCCTTTGCGCATCGCCTGCCGCCAAGTCAATTCAGAGCTCCTCCCGCGGCCGCTGGCCTTGGCTCAGCGTTTGCCATTCCCTACTCTGCGTGTGCAGCGTCGGCGCACGCCCGGCATCTGCAGTTAGCGATGCACAAGACCGCAGGTGGTTCCACCGACGCCGAGTGCGAATCGGACCCCGTTGCACATCGCCCTTGGTTGCCCCACGCGGGTTGCTAGCCCATCAGCCGGATCACAGCGAGCAGTGCGATGCCGGCGAGCACCAGGACCGCAGAGATCGACACGGCCAGAATCGCTGTGCGGATGAGCAGAACGCGTTGGGCTTGCTTGTAAGCCTCCATCTGATCCTCCTTTGTAAGGGGTACTGGGACATCCTTCGGTATCCCCGCTGCGGCTTGTTGCTGAACGATGCCGGCCAGTTCGGGATCTGTTTCCAGGAAACTCTCAACCAGAGCACGCGTATCCGAACTCGCTTCATCGGCCAGGTACAGCGGCAGCAGATCGAACACCACATTGCGCGTAACCTTCATGGTCAGAGTCTCTCCTCATTCTTGATACGGGAGGCGATCAGCTTCTTTCGCACTCGATGGATCTTCACCTTGGCTGCGGGTACCGATATCTGCAGAACGCGGGAGATTTCCGCGTATGGCAGCTCATGCTGAACCCGCAGGACGAACGCCGCACGATCAATCTCCTCAACCGCCTGCAACACTCTGTGCACCCTTGCGATTTCAAGCTGAGATTCCACCATTCGCTCAGGACTGGGAGACGGATCCACCTGAGCGTCATCCAGAGACACCTGGCGCCTTCGCTTTCGCCTCTGGCGCAGAAACACGTTGCGGGCAATGGTGAGGAGATAGGCTCGCAGGGTCTCTGTGCGGATGACGTTGTGGTTGGCCCAGGCACGGACAAACGTTTCCGATGTGATATCCTCTGCGTCTGCTCTGTTGCCTGCAAGCCAAAACGAAAAACGGTAGACATCATCCTTATGGGATGCGTACAGGTCTCCAAAGACTAGCACTGCTGTCCTCTGTAGATACTATGCATGAAAGGGCGGAAAGTTACACACGGCTGGCAAGATGGAAGGAGAATGAACGCTGGATCAGACTGCGGCAGACTCTGACAAGCCGTGGCAGTGTCAAGCGAAGAGCGGAGGAATCAAAGGCATCCACACGGTGGCGGGCACCTGTCGATTCAGATGACAGATCCGATAAGGTCGTTTC
>JBFEPU010000454.1:0-1772 GCA_041549915.1 Anaerolineae bacterium
GGTTGCGCTTAATCTCGCCGATTGCCTCGAGGCCGCCCATACGCGGCATCACCAGGTCCAGCAGGATGACGTCGGGGTGCAGCCTACGTGCCTCCGCCACGGCTTCAGCGCCGTCTGCGGCTTCGCCCACCAGCTACATCCCGGACTCGGTGTCGATCAGTGCCCGCAGTCCCTCGCGCACCACTGCGTGGTCATCGGCGATCAAGATGCGGATGGAGTTGGTTGTGCTCATCAGGGACTTCCTTCCAGCAAGTGAGTGTCGTTCAAGGGACCCAAGACCATCGATGGTGGAGAGGAGAGCCGGTCTGTGGTTGAATCTATCGTCCCTTCTCGCGAGCAAACGCAAGTCTCAGTGTTGTGCCACTGCCAGCTTCGGTGTCGATCTCCAGCGTCCCACCCATTTTCTCGGCGCGCTCCTGCATGTTGGTCAGCCCCATACCTCCTTCACTTTTCGCCTGTGGGTCAAAGCCAGTTCCGTTGTCGCTGACCTCCAGCAGCACTCGCTCTTCATCGGCCCGGATGGTCACTGTCACCTGCGTGGCCGTGGCGTGCTTGAGCGCGTTGTTCAACGCCTCCTGAGCGATGCGGTACAGATCCTCCTCCATCTCCGCGGGGAGATTCAGCTCTTCCGCAACGATCAGGCGGGCATCCACTCCAGCGCGCCTCTCAACGGCATCCAGGCGCTGCTGCAGCGCCCCTGCCAGCCCCTCCTTCTCCAGGGCCAGTGGACGCAGCTCGTGCACCAGCAGCCGCATCTCCTTCAGCGCACCTTGCGTGATATCGCCAAGGCGCGACAGGTAGCCCTCCGTCCGCGCCAGATCTCCGGCTTTGACCAGCCGTTCTGCAGCTTCGGCCAGCAGGGTCGAGCTGTACAATGATTGCGTGACCGAGTCGTGCAAATCCCGGGCCAGGCGGTTGCGCTCAGCGATCACTGCCGCCTCGGCCGCCTTCTCCGCCAGTGCCTTCTCCGCCCGCTGCCGCTCGGCCATCTCCCGCTCCAGCCGAACGTTGGTGCTCTGCAGCCTAGCGGTGCGTTCCGCCACCAGCTTCTCTAGCTGACGGCTGCGCGCTTCTATGCTCCTGACCCGCAGGCTGTAGCTGACAAAGGCAGCGCCCAACGCCACGGTTGCGGCCATTCCTCTGAACCACCACGTCTCCCAAACCTGTGGCACCACGGTGATCTTCAGCGAGACCCCATCCTCGTTCCAGATCCCGTCGTTGTTTGAACCCTTGATACGCAGCGTATATGTCCCCGGCGGGAGGTTGGTGTACCGTCCGAAACGTCGTGTTCCCACGGCGTTCCAGTCCTGGTCGAATCCTTCCAGTATGTAGGAGTACTGGTTCTTTTCTGGACGAATGTAGTTGAGCGCGGCGTACTCAAACTCGAAGAAGCTGTTAGGACGGCGGAATGTCACTTCGCTCAGGCTCTCGATCGCCTGACCTGCAGAGATGGTCTCAGCGCCCTGCGTTAGTGCCGTTAGCACAACCGGCGGCACGTAGGTGTTGTCTTTCACCTGATCCGGGTGGAAAGCGTTAAAGCCGCTGGTGCCTCCGAAAAACATCTCACCGCTGCTGCTTCTGTATTGCGCTGCTTCCACGAAACTGCTGCTCTGCAAGCCGTCCCGCACGTCATAGTTTCGGAAGGTCTCCGTTTGCGGATCAAACTTTGCGAGGCCGGCCGTGGTGCTCAGCCACAGGTTGCCTTGGTCATCGCCCAGTATCCCCACCACGCTGTTGCTGGGCAGCCCGTCATGCACGGTGTAGTGGGTGAA
>JBFEPU010000455.1:0-1771 GCA_041549915.1 Anaerolineae bacterium
CGTATCGCAACCATCCGGACGACAAGGTTGGGTCATTATAGCGTGCCCCCCCACTGGCCGTCAAAGCATGCCTGTCCTCCACCTGACCTGTCACATCTGAAGACACAGCCTTGGATTCGGTCACCCTTCCGGCGGCGTTGGACAACCGCACACCTGACGAATACGCGAGGAGGAGCACACAACGTGCGGCGAAGGACGGGCCTCAGCGCTTCGCGCCGGTGTGGCGGTTGATCCGTGGACCACCGGGAGAGGGCGAACGATCCAAGTCGAGGACAGCTATGGCCCAGCCGCTCGACTTCTGTCACGCCCCAGCGTCAACACCAGCCACAGGGTTCCGCTCGCTGCGCCAGCGTTGGATCCGGCGGCCAAGCAAACACAGGGCCTGATTTGCGCCTAAGGAGTAGGCACGGAGCCAGCCGCAGCCGACTCCCAGGGGAGCGTGGCCCCGAGAAGCCTCATCAGGCTCAGCGCAAGCAGCGCTGCGAACAGCAGCAAGAAGAACACAGCACTCACCCGCCCCGTAAACGCCTGCAGTTGAGCTGACCGTGCGAGCGCGCTACTCTTGGCGGCAGCAGCCCTAGCTTCGGCTGCTGCCCCTAGCTTGCCGGCCGACCAACGATGGAAATACAGGGCCAAAGCCAAGAACAGCATGACCCCTAGCCCAAGTGAGAAGAAGCTCAGACCTTCGACGTTGACGTCCACGGCTCCCTTCCCTTCCTCACCCCTGACCAGGGCCTGAGGCAACCAATGCTGCCAGCTTGCAGAATTAGAACATTTGTGCTATAATCGAGCACCTCACATGGAGGGCAAAGATATGGATCTGTTGCACGAACTCCGCGGCTGGCTGGATGAGCTGTGGCCACCCGAAGCTGAGGCAGACGGGCGCCACGCCAGGAAACGCCAACCGGGTGGGTGGCGCTCGCCGGGAAGCCCGAGCGCGAGAACCGAGTCCCAGCAGGCATCCCGCACCCGCAGCAAGGACGAGGCTTCCTTGTTCGATCGATGGTGGGACTGGCTGGCAGGTGGACCAGCCGAGCAGAAGCCCAAGCTGCCATACTCCGTGAGATCGCGAAGGCACAGCCGCCCCGCCGACCCGCTTCGGCGGGCGATTGACTGGCTCACCAGACGCAGCGTCTACACTTTTTATGTCAGGCTGAGCTCTGGGTGGACCGGCCCGGAAATTCAGGCGCTTCTCCGAGACCATGGCGTCCGTATCGGCTTCCGTGGTGTGCTGAACGGCGATATCTTCTTCGAAGTACCTGCCCAGCAGGCTGGCCTCGTTGAGCTGCTGCTGCTGAAGGCGGGTGTGCCCCTGGCGGGCTTGGATCCATCACCACCCCCAATGCAGCCCAATGGATCAAGCCGGCGCCCGTCTCACTAGCCCGCAAGCGATTCGTTTGTTCCCACGGTTTTTGTACATAATCATTGTAGCACTGTTTGGCCTGCTTGTCAATGGGTCGTGCGCCTGCAGCCAAAGTCAGCCACTGCCGTTCAGTCAGAGCCATGGGCCGCAACTCGCCAGGTCCGTCGTTTGGACGTGACCTGTCGCCGGGTTGGTGAAGGCAGTGACCCGTCTGGCGATGCTAGCCAGGTGCTTCTTGCCGATGCTGGCAGCTTCAGGAGCGCCCGTGAGACCGGGGGCGTCAGTCCGCCATCCGGTGGAGCTTCGGCCTGTCTGGAGACCTGTACCTATGTGCGTGTGCTGGTGCAATGCCTGTCTCAGTCCCGCGGCTTGAGTTCAGCGGAAGGCCGGAGGCAGGCGAACATGGGA
>JBFEPU010000456.1:0-1760 GCA_041549915.1 Anaerolineae bacterium
GCCTGGGCCATATAGTCGTCCAGGGGCAGCAACTGCCCCGTTCGTCCAAAGGCCGTCATCAGGTCGGAGTCGACGTAGAAGACATCGGGTGCTGCGCCAGCGGCCATGGCCGCCTTGAGCTTGGTCTGATAGTCTGCTGGGATGGGCTCAAAGTTCACCTTGATGTCGGGCCAGTGCTCGTTGAAGCGGGTGATGGAATCGCGGACGATGTTCTGCTCCGACTCGCCACCCCAGCCCGACACTGTCAGCTCCGCACCCTCTTCCGGGCAGAGATCTCCCATGCATTCAACAGTCGGCGGGGGGGGTGTAGTAGGTTCGGGCATTTTGGTGGGCGCCGGCTTCGTCGGAATAGTTGTCGGTGTGGCAGCCGGAGCACAAGCCGTGATCAACAGAATCGCCGCTACCAGAATACTGATTACGCTGAACCACTTGTTTTTCATCTTGCTCTCCTCCCGAGTGGATAGCTCTTGGTGATCACCTTCAACAGTTTGGCTGGACTGAACTTCCTATTCCTCTCTGACCGATAGGACCTCACCTCCCTCCGTTCCTATCCACACGCATCTACTCAGAGGACCTTCGTTGGAGCACTGCCTCGCTGTCCTGTTCCCTGCCGAAGCACCCTACGAGGAGCCGTCTGTCATGCTTTGACTGGGCACAACAGCTAGCTTCTCATCTGCTCGGTCGGTACCCCTCTGCTCTGCCGCTCGCGTCAGACGGGCGAGCAGTTTCTTCCAAGACGCACCTTCCAGGTTAGGAAGCACCACGTGAGCAGCACCGACGCGCTCGCTCGGCCCCAGGCCAACGGCCCACATGCCGGCGGCCAGGGCTGCTTCCACCCCTGGAGCAGCATCTTCCACCACTGCGCACTGATCGGGTGGCAGCCCCAGCTGCGCTGCCCCATGCAGGAAGAGGTCGGGGGCTGGCTTGTGCCGCTGTACACTGTGCCCGTCCGAAATCGCATCGACCAGACCAATGATGCCCAACTTTTGGATCACCGTTCGCGCGTTCTTGCTGGCCGAACCGATGGCCACCTTCACGCCTGCTGCCCGCAGTTGCTTCAGCAGCTCCAATGCACCCGGCAGCAGATTCTCTGGCGTCACACCCTGGAGATACTCCTGGTAGTAGCGGTTCTTGATCGCCATCATCTCCTGCATCTGCTCTTCAGTGGCTGGGCGATTGCCCAACAAGATCAGCAACGAATCCCGCCGCGACACACCCCGCAGCGCCTCGTTGGCTTTGCGATCAAAGGGAATCCCCTCCTCGTCGGCCAGCCGCTTCCAGGCGAGGTAGTGAAACTCGGACGTGTCTGTCAGCACACCGTCGAGGTCGAATACCACGCCGCGAATCTGTAGCTCCGCGGGGCCCTTCAGGTCGAAATCGTACCACTCCCCGCGCCAGCAAAGTCGGAACTCTAGGCGCTTCCAGCCTGGTGGCAGGCGTGGATGAGCAACCGGTCCCTCCTCGGTCAAGCGAATGCCCCCAAAACCAAAGACTACCGCTTGCCAAACCCCACCAGCCGACGCAGCGTGGATACCGTCACCAGTGTTGCCGCGGGAATCTTCGAGGTCGACCAGCGCCGCCCGCATGAAATGCTCGTAAGCTTCCTCGCGCATGCCCAGTTCGCAGGCCAGGATGGTGTGAATGGCTGGGCCTAGCGACGATCCGTATGTATGGTCGGTGCGAGGCGCGTAATAGTCCCAGTTGGCCTGCAGCGTCTCGCGATCGTAGCGGTCGCGCAGCAGATAGAGGAGCATCAGCAC
>JBFEPU010000457.1:0-1758 GCA_041549915.1 Anaerolineae bacterium
ACTCCTCAGCCAGGGGTGATCCCAGGCGTCATGCACCTTGGCGGTATGATAGCACATCTCGTCGCATTGGGTCAATGGAGCATCCCTCTGTGGGTCCTCATCGAGTCTAGCCCACGGCCACCGGTCGGCCCTCTCCCCGCGGTCGGCAACACTGCGTGTTCCCGACACGACATCCCGGGGAGAGGCTGCGCAGCGTCCCACTCCTGGCGGGGGTTGGCGTAAGGCGCAGAACTGCACCGACTCTGCTTGCCCCCATCTGACGTGGACCCCTCACCCCAACCCCCTTCCCGCGCTCGGCAACACTAGGTGTTCCCCCCACGGCAGCGCGGGGAGAGGGCCGACCAATGGCCGTGCCGCAGACTCGACGGGGAGTCACAGAGGGATACTGCATTGACCCGATGCGACGAGATGTGCTATCATACCGCCAAGGTGCATGACGCCTGGGATCACCCCTGGCTGAGGAGTTGGTTCGTGTCCGACGAGCGCGTTGAGCAGGTGCTGTCCCAGATCCGCGCGCACATGGATCTCGACAGCGAGACCGAACACGAAGTGCTGGCCGAGATCCGGGCCCACCTCGAAGACGCTGTGGCAGAAGCACGCAGGCAAGGCCTGGATCCAGCGGCCGCGCTTGCTGAGGTGGCGAGCCGCTTCGGATCGGGGGAGGAGATCGGCCGCGGGCTGCAGGATGCCCATGCGGGCTGGGGCACGGCTGATGGCGTCGTCGCGGCCGGCCTTCCGGTCCTGTGCACGCTGATCCTGCGCTGGCTCGTGTTCGCCCCTGATGGCACAGCGATTGGCTGGACAGAACTCCTCAACCGGCCCTCCTTCTGGATCGTCGCACTGGTGATGCTGCTTGTCCCCCTGCTCAAGTTCGGGCGCTGGCGCTACGCCGTGGCTGGCTGGGTCATCTTCTGGATACTGACAGTGATCTTTGTGAACTGGCCAGCCCTGCGGTGGTGAGCCACGCTCAACCAGCAGCGGAGGATGCGATGCGACGTTCTCCCACGTGCAGGTGCAACTCCTCCGCAGTCGCGGTCATTTCCGGCCGCTGCTGGCCATTCCCGAGGCAGCGGCCAACGTCAACAAAGGAGGCAGCAATCACATGAGCGATCTGGCTGTAATCGAGACTGTCCTGCGCAACCGCTACCACTTTTTCATCGAGATCCGCGATGGCCTCAAGCTGCAGGACAAGATGCGGGCGATGCTGCTGTCCAGCACCCTGTTTCTGGCGCTGTACGGCGCGGTGATGGGCTCCACGCATAGCCTTTGGCAGGCGCTTAGTTCGGCGGTGAAGCTACCGGTGCTCTTCCTGGCCACGCTGATCGTGTGCTCACCGACGCTCTACTTCTTCAACGTGCTCTTTGGCTCCAACCAGAGCCTGACGCAGAACGTGGCCCTGATCCTGACTGCAATCAGCGTGACCTCGGTACTGTTGCTCAGCTTTGCACCCATTGTGCTCTTTTTCCTGCTGACCACCAGCGGCTATCAGTTCTTCAAGCTGCTCAACGTGGGCATCTTTGCCGTCAGCGGCTGGATGGGTGTGCTGTTCCTCAGCCAGGGCATGCAGATCGTCGCCGCGGCAGGTAAGGAAGGCCAAAGCGCACGGCGCATGGTCATGTGGCTGTGGGTGGTCGTCTATGGCTTTGTCGGCAGCCAGATGGCCTGGACGCTGCGCCCCTTTATCGGCGCGCCAAGCATGAAGTTCGAGCTGTTCCGCCAGCTGGGAGGAAACTTCTATTCCAACCTCTTTGCCAGCAT
>JBFEPU010000458.1:0-1758 GCA_041549915.1 Anaerolineae bacterium
GACGTATTGAAAACTGTCGATGGGTCAGGTAGAGGGCAGTGGGGATTGACTGCGTAGAGTTCTGCAAAGCTATGGCCGACGACACCCGCCAGCGGATTCTGGAGATGCTGCTGGAAGCGGAGATGTGCGTGGGCGACATTGTGGAGGCCTTTCACGTGTCCCAACCAACCATATCCCACCACCTGAACATCCTCAGGCAGTTCGGCCTGGTGACCAGCCGCAAGGAAGGGAAGCAGGTCTATTACTCCATCAACCGTGACAACGTGGTGGATTGCTGCGGCCGGCTGGTTGCCAAGTTCGAAACAGAGGAGGCGTGCGAGACATGAGCGCACGCTCTTTTTTTGACCCAACCCATAGACGTATTCAAATACATACATAGAAGGAGGACGACTACAGTGGACAAGACTGCTTCGGACGAGAAGATCAAGGAGGCAGTGCGGGAGACCTACGGGGGCATCGCCCGCCGCTATGTCGAAGAGCCAGGGCGAGCGAGCTGCTGCGGTCCCAGCCAGGCTGCTGACTCCTGCTGCGGCCCTTCGGCAACAGCAATTGAGATCACCGAGGCTGCCAGCAGGCTGTACGCAGGGGAGGAGCTGGATGAGCTGCCGGAGAGCGTGACTGACGTGTCCCTGGGCTGCGGAAACCCTACGGCCATTGCGGAGCTGATGCCAGGCGAGGTGGTGCTGGACCTGGGCTCCGGCGGAGGCATTGACTGCTTCCTGGCAGCAAAGAAGGTGGGGCCGGAGGGCCGGGTTATCGGGCTGGATATGACGCCAGACATGATCAAACTGGCCCGCCGCAACGCCAAGAAGATGGGGGCGACCAACGTCGAGTTTCGCTTTGGTGAGATGGAGGAGATGCCGCTTGAGGACGCGTCGGTCGATGTGATCATCTCCAACTGCGTGGTCAACCTCTCGCCGGACAAGGACGCCGTGTTCGGCGAAGCAAACCGCGTGCTTCGTCCAGGCGGCCGGATGAGCATATCCGACATTGTCATTGACGGTCAGCTGCCAGAGTCGATCCGGAACAGGTTGGACGTGTGGGCTGGCTGCGTTGCCGGCGCGCTGGACGAGCCGGACTATCTGAGCAAGATCCGCGCCGCTGGGTTTGAGGATGTGGAGGTCGTGTCGCGCGACTTTGCGAAGATCAGCGAGTTCGCCGAATGGGAAGGCGTGCGCGAGATCATCGCCGAGGCTGGGGTGACGCCCGAAGATCTCGACCACACGATAGCGAGCATCAAAGTGAAAGCGCGAAAGCCGAGCTGAACCTGCACCACAAAGGGAGCACGAGCCTGCGCACGCGACCTGCAGGCCAGCCAAAGGAGCAAGGCATGGAAAACTGGTATGCGATCTGCTGTGTGCAAAGAGAAGAACACGGGGAGCTGTTGCGCGAGGCAGCGCGAGCTCGACGCGGGCAGGCGATGCACCGTCCGGTGCGGCAAGCGCGCCAGCTGCAGAGAGGGTGGCCGGAGCTCAGTCGCCGCATGCTGAAGACCGACGAGCCAGCGTTGGCTTGCAGCACGTGTACGCCTGCGCTGACGAGCAACTCCTGACCGTATGCGCGGTGAGGCGATGGAGCCAGCCGGAGGGTAGCTAGCTGCGCTGATTCCCCTGCAGCGAACGTCCAACGTCCAGCACGTCAGAACGTGACTGGTGATAGACGCACAGTACCAAGCAGCGCCAAATCAGCGTATTGGTGGAGCAGGATGGTGAGCGTCTCGCGATCCTGCTCCTGCTATATACCCCGGCTGATGGCCGC
>JBFEPU010000459.1:0-1756 GCA_041549915.1 Anaerolineae bacterium
AAGGTGGTGGTCTTCGCCCAGGGCAGAAGGCCGGTGCGAAAAACCCAACGCAGGTCTTGGGTGTCGGTTGGGACCTGGTAGGCCGTTGCCCCATGGGTCTTCCCTCCAATGCCAAGCTCTCCCTGAGGTAGGAGCCACTGCCGCACACGCGCTGCCGTTACGGCTGCATCGTGGTACGGAGCATGTGTCTGGCCGTCTTGGTCCACCAAGAGCATCTGCTTTTCGGGCATGACGTAGCGGATGCTTCCGCTGGTGTTCTCCAGTGTGAGCTCCACGGCGCAGAAGACATGCCCCTGTGCCGGCTGCCGCCATTCCTCCGCAGGCAGCGGGACGAAGCTGTGCACCGTGACTCGCCATCCGTCGGTTGTGGCCGTCTGGCCTACTGCGAACAGGTGTGCGGTTTGAGGCGGGCGCGCACACGCCGCGCTCGTGAGAACCAAAGCTGTGAAGACCACCCCTGCTAGCCTGTGCTTGGTATGGCGCCATGGCGACTTGGCCACTCGTATCGTCCACTGATCCATCATACCTGCCTCGTCCAGTATGCTTGCCTTATTATTCCACAGACGGAATGAGCTGTCAAAGCAGGTGCTGGCGGCTGGGGCCACGGATGCAGCCGAGCCTTGGCCAGATGCCACCTGATTTGTCAGGCTGCAGCATGTAGAGTAGAATCCTGTTGTGCGAGGGATGCCCACACACCTCGCGCAGGCATTGGCGCGGATGTGTTCTCAGGGTAGTTAGATCCCTTCCGCGGTCGATCTGGACGTCGGAGACCAGCGGCGATCTCCAACAGGACATCGCCGCTGCTTTTTCTCTTGCACAGGAGGATGGCGAAATGAATGAACAGGCAAGCGAGATCTTGGCGCGGGCTGAGGCGGATCGGATCTCCTTTGTCAGCCTGCAGTTCACCGATCTGTTCGGCACGGTGAAGAACGTGACAATCCCTGTGGGCAGGCTAGCTGCTGTGCTGCAGAATGGTCAGAACTTTGATGGTTCGTCCATTGAAGGTTTTGCCCGCATCTATGAGAGCGATATGGTTCTGCGTCCTGACCCCAGCACGTATGCGGTTCTTCCTTGGAGCGCTGCACCTGAGCGTACTGCGCGGCTGATCTGCGACGTACACGACACGGATGGCCAGCCATTTGCAGGAGACCCCCGCTACATCCTCGAGCGCGTGTTGGCTCAGGCGAGGGAAATGGGCTTTGGCTATGACGTCGGCCCAGAGGTGGAGTTCTTCCTGTTCAAGATGG
This sequence comes from Anaerolineae bacterium, assembly GCA_041549915.1. Classification (GTDB taxonomy): domain Bacteria; phylum Chloroflexota; class Anaerolineae; order UBA2200; family UBA2200; genus JBFEPU01. The sequence continues at coordinate 1,248 of JBFEPU010000459.1, forward strand.
ACGGGGAGCCGCGCGTGATTCCGGTGCCGCAAGATGTTGGCAGCTACTTTGACTTTTCCCCGCGCGACCTGGCTTCGGAGGTACGCAACCACATTGCACTTGCTCTGCAAGCTCTGGACATCAAGGTGGAGGCCATACACCATGAGGTCGCACCAGGACAACACGAGGTCGATTTCCACTACGCCGATGCGCTGGTCAGTGCCGATGCGGTTGTCACACTCCGCTATACCGTCAAAGCTGTGGCGCAGAGCCACGGCTTGTATGCCACCTTCATGCCCAAGCCTCTGTTCGGCGTCAACGGTTCGGGAATGCACACCCATCAGAGCTTGCGCAACTCGAATGGGGGCAACGCCTTCTACGACCCTGACGATGTCTATCGCCTGTCGCGCATCGCCTACAACTTTATCGGCGGTCAGATAGCACATGCGGCAGCCACCCCCGCCGTGGTGGCGCCAACGGTGAACTCATACACGCGACTCGTGCCCGGGTACGAGGCTCCCGTGTATATC
>JBFEPU010000460.1:0-1748 GCA_041549915.1 Anaerolineae bacterium
GCAGCATGTCCCACGCCCTGAACTATACGTAGGACTATATAGAGTTCTTTTCCAAGACCATTATACTGCCTGCCCCACCCGCCTGTCAAGGACCAGTTGCCGATTCGCCGAGGGGTTTCCGCAATAAGTCAGAGGAGAAAAAACAACTCATCTGAGCACGACTAACTGAAGAAAAACAACTCAAAGCATACGGCACCTTCCGCCAAGTATGGGATAAGGGGAGTGACAAATGCTCCAACCCAACTTGAAGGAGGTGCCGTATGTGTATTGTACATCCACTGGACGTGGAAAGTCCAGCCGCGTTTGAGTGTGCCCAGGCCGGGTGCGAGCAGTGTACAGAGGTCCTGCTGAGACACCATGAGAAGCTAGTGCACGCGGTCTTGCGTCGACAGTGGCGAGGAGAGGCAGCCATAGCCGACCTGCTGCAAGAGGGACGAATTGGGCTCTGGCAAGCGATCCTGCACTTCGATCCCCGTCGCGGGTACGCCTTTTCCACCTACGCCTGGTATGCGATTCAGCACAAGATGCGGCGTGCGGTGGGCAGAGAGCGTAGGCATAGAGAGCTGGTCGAGGCAAGGGCACACAGAGAGTCCATTTGGGCCAGGCCGGAGCGACCCAATCCGGTGTACGTCGCAGAGGAGACCTTGTGGTGGGAGAGGGTGTGTGCGACCTTGGCCGAGATGGTCGCGCAGTTGCCGGAACCGCTACGAGAGGTGGTGGTGGTGTACTACGGCCTGGATGGTGGGCCGCCGTGCACGCTGGCCACACTGGGCAGTCGACACGGCGTCACAGAAGAAATGGCCCGCGTATGGCGCAACGACGCATTGCTGCAGTTGCGGATGCCGCTCTATTCTGCAAAGTTGCGAGAACTGTGTGGGCAGGACAGCCGTCAGGCCTACGCACACGCGCAGGCGCTCAATGCAGCTTGGTTGGGACGCAGGCGAAGGAGAAAGCTGCCATGAGCGCTTTTCTCATTCCCGCACCCAGCGTCGAGCAAGCACGGCTCCTCGCTCCGGACCAGACGAGTTTACCCTGTGTGCCGAACAGTCCTTTTCACAAACTGCTGGGCCTGTCGCGCACAGACCTGGCCGCATCGCGTGAACTGGAGGCCGCAGAACGACGGCTGCTGACGGAACACTTTGTGGACACGTTTGAGTGGTCCAGCGTGTATCCGCTGCTTCCCCTGCGCTTGGTCATTCCCCCAGATGTGCCTCCTTGGCAGCCCCGGCACTGCCGGTCGTACTACAGATGGTTGCCCCCAGAACAGACGCTTACTGCCGACGACCTGCAAGGACTGGATGACTTTGACCTGGTGCTTCGTCTGTTTGACTTTAGCGCCTGGCGGCCTCTACTCGCTCAACGTTTCCGTAGCCACATGGGGCCGCCCCCCTTTGACCCGGTGAGCATCGGCTTGGCTGCCCTTCTCGCGCGTTACAAAGGCTGGGGCTGGCCGACCTTGCTCACAGAACTGCATTCTTCCGAGCGTGGAGCAGGCTATTGCCGTCGCTTGGGTTTCCTGCCCCACGATCTGCCTTGTGAATCGACTTTCCGCATGGCGATCCGCGACAGCAAAGAGGGATGGGTGCTGCTCTGTGCAGACAGCCTGGCCTTGAGCCTCATGGCCTACGGTCTGATCCCCACTCATTCCACCTTCCCAGGTGACCCGCCGGAGCGGGGTGTAAGCATCGCCACCGATTGTCAGTTGGTGGCTGCACGTTCTCGTATGCGTTGCCGCTATCAGCGTCCCA
>JBFEPU010000461.1:0-1745 GCA_041549915.1 Anaerolineae bacterium
CCTGCCGTTCGGTGTCAACACAGCTGGTTTTTGAACCGTTTCCGATTCTATAGTATACTAGCGTTAGCCAACACAAGTGCGAGGAGGTTCCCATGAAATTCTCCTGTCTGCAAGAGAACTTGGCCAAGGGCCTGGCCATCGTGGGACGAGCGGTGGCGACGCGCAGCACCCTCCCCGTCCTCTCAAACATCCTGATGGCTACAGATGAAGGACGGCTGAAGCTGTCGGCGACCAATCTGGAGATTGGGATCAACTGCTGGATTGGGGCCAAGGTAGCAGAGGACGGAGCCACCACCGTGCCAGCTCGTCTTCTCACCGACTTTGTGACTTCCCTGCCTCCAGAGCGTATTGATGGCCAGTTGATCACCCGCACACAAACCCTCAACCTGAAGTGCACCCACTATGAAGCCAACATCAAAGGCATTGATGCACAGGAGTTCCCGCTGCTCATGGCGTTAAGCGAAGATACGGGCATCGACCTTGATCCCATCACACTGCGTCGGATGATCAACCAGGTCGCGTTTGCGGCTGCCATTGATGAGAGTCGACCGGTACTGACCGGGGTGTTGGCTGAGATCTCCGGAACCAGTCTGACGATGGCTGCGGCAGACGGTTTCCGACTCTCGGTGCGCAGCACTGAGTTGCCGGGCGAGCCGCCCGCCTCGGCCAGTGTGATCATCCCTGCCAAAGCCTTGCAGGAGCTGGCGCGGGTGAGTGCTGAACAGGACGAACCCATACGCATGACCATAGCTCCCAATCGAGGCCAGGTCTTTTTCAGGATGACGGACATCGACCTGATATCGCAGTTGATAGAGGGCACCTTTCCGGACTATAAGCAGATCATACCGACGAGTTATGCCACACACTCCGTGGCAGATACTGGAGAGCTGCTGAATGCGGTCAAGATCGCATCTTTCTTCGCCCGCGAGTCGGCCAACATCATCCGGTTTCGGATTGCGCCAGGAGACCAGGGCATGGGTGGCAGGCTAACGATCATGGCAACCAGCTCCGAGCTGGGCGACAACGTCAGCGAGGTGGACTCGGCAGTGGAAGGTGAGCCCATTGAGATCGCCTTCAACGCCAGGTACCTGATGGATGTGCTCAGCGTGCTCAGCGCGCAGCAGGTAGCTCTGCAGACCTCCAGCCCCTCCAGCCCAGGCGTACTCAAGCCAGTGGGGGACGAGAGCTTTGTGCACGTCCTGATGCCCATGCACATCGCGCGATGAGCACAGCATAGACAGCCGATTCCACAGAGACGTTCTCCTGGGACGTCTCTGTTCTTTTGGGTGGCTGCCATCTGGCGATGCCAGCCGAGTTGGGGATTCTGGAGCAGTGGCGCGCGTTGCCGGCCGACCGGACGGAGCAGCGGCGGAGAGAGAGATTGCCTAGCGAGGTGAGAACTTGGGGGTACTTGCCAGGTGGCTTCCGGCGTAGCGCTCGAACATGTCCTCTGTGATCACTCCAGCGCGGCATATCTCGCCGTACAGCCTGCCACTCTGTTTCAGCGTGCGCTCTCCGGTTTCGAGGTCGAGATGCAACAAGCCAAACCGCGCACTGAACCCCTCTGCCCACTCGAAGTTGTCCACCAGTGACCAGACATAGACCCCCTTGACCGGTACCCCCTCCGTCAGGGCACGGTGCACTGCAGCCAGGTGCGTCACCAGGAACCCCGGCCGCTTGGAGTCATCGTTGTCTGGCACCCCAACCTCTGTGACATAGATCGGCTTGCCATAGGCCTGCAGGCG
>JBFEPU010000462.1:0-1733 GCA_041549915.1 Anaerolineae bacterium
GAAGCCGACATACGCATGCGCGAGCAGCGGCACCAGAAAGGAGATGACAGGCAGGGCGTCCAAAAGGGCAGGCCAGAACTTGCGCAGCCTCATACGCTCGCTGGGATGGAGAGAGAAAAGCACTGCAGCCTCCTATCAACTCTCGCCGACTGCACTCGAATGAGGTGACCCGCTCGGTGGAGACGTGATGGGATCTGCCAACTTGGCGCTGGAGCCAGTCTGCATTCAACCCCTGTCCCCAGTCAATGGGAGAGTCTCACACAGTGCTCGGGGTCCTAGCTTGGCCGAATCGCCGCGCTATGATTCGCCGTGCGCGCCACTCGGTGCTCGCCCATCTGCATCCGAGAATAGGTTCGCCATTGCTGCCATCAGCCCCCACATGGCCCACAGGGCTAGACCGGGCTTGGCACCCAGTGTCATGCAGTCTGTGAGGCCGTAGACATGATAAGCGAGCATGGCGCAGACCAGGCCCACACAGATTGCCCTCGAGGGCCCCGTAGCAGAGCGCCGGTACACGCTGTACGCGGCAGCTCCAAAGGCTATGAGCACGGCCAGATACCCCACCAGGCCTGGCATCCCTATGTCCACAGCCACCTGCAAGAATACGTTGTGGGCATGCGTTAGTTCTAACAGTCTCTCGCTGGCGATGGGGAGCCAACGGTCCGTTGCTGCGGTCACCACAGGGAACGCGTTTAGTCCGATCCCAGTGTGCGGAGACTCTCGGATCATCGCCAGCGCTCGCTGCCATATTTGGACGCGCGGAACGCTGTATTCTGGCAGCAACGCGATCAGAGGCTCAATGCTCCGCAGACCCAGGATCGTCAGCGCCGTGGCGGCCGACAAAACGAGCAGAACAGGCGCCCGACCAGTCCACCGGCGCTCGAGCGGAATGATCAGCAGCACAGCTATGGTTATACCGACCCAAGCGCTGCGTGACTGCGTCAGCGCCAGTGTCCCAACCATCAGCACAAGGGCCAGAGTCAACAGGATCAGAACCAACCAGCGTATGGGATTGCTGGTCGGCTGCGACGTGCGCCAAGTCGACAGCACCAAACTCACCACAAGGGGAATAAACAGGGTCAGAGCTGCCCCAACCTCGTTGGGGTGGAAGCCTCTCTGCAAGACGCCAGGCGCCACACCGATCAGACGCGGTAGGGCCCGTGCGAGCAGAAGCAACCCCGTGTTTTTGCCGACAGGCCAGTTAGTTCCCACAAGAGCGAGCAGCGACATCGCCACACCGGCGGCCGCTAGAAGGCCTGCCACGATCCAGACATCCTTCTCTCTCCGCACAGCATTGACGATGGCATAATAGGCAGCTACGCCAAGGACTATCCCGTAGAACTTGGGGGTACTACGTTGGATATCGGGCGAGACCCCAATACTGACAACCAGCATTGCGACCAGAACTACTACCGCCCCCCCCGCCGGTGTGCGTTCGCCAAAGTGACCCTTTGCCATCTTTCGCGCCAACCAGGGTAGTACGAGGAGAGGGACTAGAACGGGCGTGACGGCATTGGGGAACATCAGGAAGGGGATTAGGACGATCAAGAGCCATGGTTCCATCCTCGCCACCCAGGCTGCCAGACGCCTCGCCGCCAGGCGCAAGCCTAATGCCCCGCCCGGCTGTGCTGGTGCCATCCGCGGCACCCTGTTCAAGACTCTGGAAATGAGTCCTCGCTCGACAAGCACCTGGGCCACCAAGAAAACCGCCATGAGGCCTATGGCCGCATATC
>JBFEPU010000463.1:0-1713 GCA_041549915.1 Anaerolineae bacterium
CAGCAGCGCGTCGCGAAGACGGTTGGCGATGGCGGGGTCAAAAGGCTCTCCCAGCAACAGTGTGCCCAGATTCCAGTCGGCGAGAGAAGTGAACTTGCCGATCGCATCGCCAAAGCCGGCCGCGATCATGTCACGCGGGGCCTGGCACAGAGTCTGCAGATCGGCAAAGACGGCCGTCGGTGGATGGCTGGGGATGGTTCGCTTGACGCCGCCCAACACTACGGCCGCACCTCCTGTTGTGTAGGCGTCGACTGAAGGTGCTGTGGGGAGTGAAATGAACGAAGCGCGAGCACAGTGGCTGGCGTAGCGCGTGATGTCGGTGATCGTCCCCGAGCCCACGGCCAGATACGAGAGTTCTTGACCCTGAGCCTGAGACAGAACTTCGCGGATTCGGCGTTCATCAGGCAGTACTTCAGGTCCGGGCAGTATGACCGTCTGCACGTCCCAGCCCAGATCGTCGAGAGCTGCCTCGACGCGCTGCCCAAGAGCCTGGTACGTGTTCTCGTCGGCTACCAGAAGAAAGCGATGGAGCTCCCGTGATCGGCAGTATCGCACCAGCTCTATTAGAGCTTCTGTTCCACAGTAGATCGGTATGTCACGCTCTGTCATCGTCTTGTCTCGAGTAAGGTGTGCCGTCACGCCACACTCGCACGTGCTGCATCCCCCTCAACCTCCAGTGCTTCGTGTTTTGCTCACCAAGCCTCCTTGGGCCATTTGCCGCAAACGAACGGTGCTTCAGTCTGCCAACATGTGCCCTGCTGTTTAATACCGTCTGTCTCGCCGTGGGTACGCCTGAAAGGGCGTGCGCGGCTCCAGGCTCACCCACTCGGTTGCCTCGTCCAGGTGGGAGAGCGAGCGCAGCAAATCGAAGGTGACCCAGCGAGAAGCCTGCAACCGGGGCGTGTACTCCCACAGCCCGTACGGCCCCTGCTGCTGACGCACAAACTGCACAATCCCGGCGATGCGCTCATCCTGGCTGCTGGCACCGACGCGCCAGCACAGGTCGAGTACGAGTGCCAGGTCAAACCGGGCGAAGTAGGTGAGGGTCCCGCGGGCTTCCTCGGCGCCGATCAGCCGCGCCACTTCAAAACCCAACGCCTGTCGCTCCCGCGTTTCGCGCGCCAGAAGCAGATCAAGCGCCCGCTGCGCCTCCGGGCTGGCACTCCAAGATGGGTGCAGTGCGAGACAGATCAGCGCCCCAGTGGTGTTTGTGCGGCAGCCCCAGCGTGAATGCGGCAATCGGCGATAGCCAGCCACGCCCCCGTAGTTGCCGGAGGCAATCCCAGTCGGCCAAGCACCGTCGGGAAGGCGCTGTGCCAAGAGCCAATCGTAGGCCCGCTCCGCGCGGGGATCGGTAGCGTAGCCGCACGATGCCAGGCCGCGCAGAGGCATGGCCGTCTGCAGTGGGATCATTGCGTAGCCCTCGACCTCTCTGTCGCGGTCAATCTGGCCCGGCCATGCCATCCCCGCCAGCGGCCAAGAACCGTCCTCGCGCTGCTGTGAGAACAGATACTCGGCAGCCTGTTGGACGGCAGGATGGCTGGCACGGAAGCCCAGGTAGCCCAAGCGCATCAGCGCCTGAGCTGTTGAGACCACCTGTCCCGCTCGAGCTGTCCGGCCCAGGTCGAGGCTCGTCCACGAACCGTCGGTGCCCTGCAAGGTGAACAGGTCAGCCAGGAGCGGGTCGGTGGGACGAAGCGTCTCCAGCTCGAC
>JBFEPU010000464.1:0-1706 GCA_041549915.1 Anaerolineae bacterium
CTCCCTTTGGTCGCAGGATACACCCTGATCGCTTCCCTTTTGGGGCGCACGGACCAGGGATGCGCGGTCATTTGAAATCATCTGCTCCGATCCTTGGCTGCTCAGCTGCAAACCGTTGTTCGGATGCGTCTCCTCATCTTCTCGGAAGCCCGGCGGTGTCCCAAACCTCTGGTCTTCTTCCTGCTTCACCAGGCTTCTGCTCACCGAATTGCTCTGAAGCTTCCGGGAAGCTCGTCAGATGTGCCGCCAGCATCTTCCCAGAAGCTCGGCGGTGCTCGGCTGGCAGCTCAAGCAGCCGGTCAATGCGGCCTTGCCTTCGCCCTCGTAGCACCCTAGAAGCGCCAGCCTGCTTGACTCGCCGCACTAGCGCTGAACGTCCACCCCGATCAGGATGCCATTCTCTCTCACGCCGGCACCCGGGCTGAACGACCTCCTGCGATACCATTCACTTGACGACTCTCCCTATGCTGGGCTTCGACCACCTGGAGCTCGGCGAGGGGCAGATCGGCTACGCGCCGCGAGCGAATCTCTGCGTGAGCCAGTGCCTCCCTGACCAACCTGCGCGCCCCATGACTGTGCATCAGCAGCCACTACCATGCAACTGATCCAGTCCGGCGCAGCGAGATTCGTGTTTGGACGAGCACCGCGCATGTGCTACCATGCTCATGCAGCACACGACAGGTGCCGCGCCATGCCCCTGCAGCCCCACCTGCCGCGGGCCATAGCGGCCGCAGTGTGGGTACAGGGATACCAGACCAGCGACGAAGGAGGATGCATATGTGGAAACGCAGACTGTTCTTCTCCTTGCTCTTGCTGATCGGCCTGCCGCTGCTGGGAGTGCGTGGGGGATTCGCCCTGCTGGATGCCTGGAGAGATGCGGATGCTGGTAGCTGGAGGGCATTGGGCAGGCCAGCGGAAATGCCGACGGCAATCGTGGACGCGACCATGTATGTGGTGTATGTACGCGGGCAGGACGGGTCACTGTTCGTCTGCGATCACAGGGGCCAGACGCGGGACAACGCTTGCTGGCAAGAGGTGGAGCAAGTTGGCGAGAGGGACTATGACGTAGAGCACGCCAACACCTATCGCGGGGAGATCCCTGCTCCGCCCGGAACAGTAGTGGAAACCCTCGATTTGAGCAGGCACTTCGCCGAGAGGGCCTCACACGCGCGCTACGCCCTGTTAGAGGACGGTTCGGTCTGGCTGTGGGATTATCACGCCGATGCCAATTGGAGCCTGGTTTTGTTGGCCTGCGGTCCCGTCTTGGGGCTGGGACTGGGCGTCGTAATCGTGGCGCTGTGGTGGGGGGCGGCCGGGCTGCGGGCCCTACTTCGACGGCGCCAGGAGAGAGCTGAGCGCTAAGTCACGGAACGATTGTACATAACCAGCGGTCGGGCAGTCAGCGACATGAAAGCAGGGCTGGAGGTGAATCGTGGATCCCGAAACCAGCGCTACGCACAAGTTCTCGGAAGGCTCCAACATGACCTTCGAGGAAGTCTTTGATTTTGCCTTTAAAAAGCTGATTCCAGTACTGCAAGGCCTGGCCACAGAGCTTGGAGAAGACCACTTCTTGACAGCGCTGAAGAAGGTTGCTTCTGAATGCGCATTAAAGGCGGGGCAAGAGCGGGCTCGCCAACTACCGCGTAACGACCTTGCGGCCTTTACTGGGTCGGGGAGCGAACCCAGTTACTTCGCGAAACACGTTC
>JBFEPU010000465.1:0-1693 GCA_041549915.1 Anaerolineae bacterium
AGGCGCTGGCCGCGGGTGCTGAGAGGAGCCAGTCAAGACAGTACGGGCGCGTCTAGGATGCTTGCGTGTGTGTTCGCCAATCCCGAGGGCATCCAGTCCAACGACGACCTGAGGGCCTGGCTGCAGCAGGGCTTCGAGTTTGCGCGGACACTGCCCCCGAAGCAGCGCCTGAAGATCCACAAACCGGGTTTCTGGCAGAAACCCGGTTTGTTCTGAACCGCTACTCCGCAATCGGCAGGTACAGGTCGAGCACCATTTCCTCGTCGTTGTGCGGTGTGTCCACAGGACCCAAGTGTTCCTCCAGCCACTGGTGGTGACCGTACTCGTACTTGCTGTCCTCGCACCAGGTGGCCAGCTTCTGCCACGTCTCCGTGATAGTGTGCGGCCCTCTGCACCTGGTCACCGCGTACAGGCCTCCAGAGAACTCCTTGATCTGGGCCTCCCCCCCTGCTTCAACGTCGGGGCCAACCGCTATCCAGAACTCGTAGCCGTAGTTCGGGCTTCCTGGAGATGGATCGGGATTGTTGAAGCCAAAGATGCGGGGCTGCTCAGGGTGTTTCAGCAGCCCCTGCGGCCCAGCCCAGGCGATGAGCTTGTCCCATGCAGCGTACTCAGGCTGTTCGCCAAATCCATGCACACTGGCCACACGCATCGGTTCGAGCCGCACAATGCGCACTTCCCATTCAGTCATCTTCCTACCTCCTGCCTCCACGGCCACATGTTGCGCTCCCCCCGGAACGACCTGCATGGCCATCCTACCACACATTAGCTGACACCGATTGTCAGGATTTTGTGGTAAAATGGGCTGGATGATGGATGAAGGAGGCGATGATGCGAGCAGACCGCCTGCTTTCGGTGCTGCTGCTCCTGCAAGCGCGGGGGCAGATGACGGCCCAGCAATTGGCTGAGCAACTCGAGGTCTCGGTGCGCACCATCTATCGAGACATCGACGCGCTCAGCGCTGCCGGGGTTCCTGTGTACGCCGACCGCGGGCCGGGCGGCGGCTTTGCCCTGCTCGACAGCTACCGCACCGAGCTGACTGGGCTGACCGAGGACGAGGTACGCGCGCTGTTCATGATCAGCATACCGGAGGCTCTGGGCCAGTTGGGACTGGGGCAGGAGCTGAAGGCGGCCCTGCTGAAGCTGAGCGCTGCACTACCTGCGGAGCGCCGCCGGGACGCGGCGTGGGTGCGGCAGCGCATCTACCTCGACTGGTCAGCGTGGGACCAGGCCGCCGAACCGGTGCCACACCTGCAGACCATACAGCGAGCTGCGTGGGAGGATCGTAAGCTATCAGTGACCTACCGGCTGGAATACGGCCTGTACCAGCAGCGCTTCCAGCGAGTCGTCGACCCCTACGGGCTGGTAGCCAAAGCCGGCGTTTGGCACCTGGTGTGTTCCACCGAGGGCCGTATGCGCGTGTACGAGGTGTCCCGCCTGCTGGATGTGCGGGTCCATGAGGCGTCCTTCGAGCGTCCTGACGACTTTGACCTGTCCGTGTTCTGGCACGAGTGGTGCGCCAACAGAGAGCGAACCCGTCCACGCTTTCTTGCCACGGTGCGCGTCTCCCGGGCGCTGCTGTCCGAGCTGCCCCAGCACTTTGGCGATGGCATCCGCAAGCAGATCGGGCAGGCCGCCCCGCCAGATGCGCGGGGCTGGGTCACGCTGCGCCTCCCCTTCGAGTCGCTGCATG
>JBFEPU010000466.1:0-1692 GCA_041549915.1 Anaerolineae bacterium
GCAGATCCGGCGCGTAGACATCTACGATCAACAGGCCCCCGGGCCGCAGGTGGTCGAACACCCTGCCCAAGCATGACAGCTGCTCTGCCTGAGTGAACAGATGCATGAACGAGCGCACCGCGATGAAGCAAAGAGAGAAATCCTCCCGCGGCAGTTCAAAGCGCGCCATGTCAGCCAGTACGAGATGGACCCGCTCCGCCAGCCCCCTCTCTTCAACCTTCTCACGGCACCGCGCCAGCATGTTCCCCGACTGGTCCACGCCCCACACGTCAAAGCCGGCCTCGGCAAGCGGAGCCAGCACCCTGCCGGTGCCGCAGGCCAGCTCCAGGACCGGCGATCCGCACTGCCGCGCAAAGGCTAGGTAGAATGCGATGTCGATGGTGGCGCTGTGGTCAAGATCGTAGTACTCTGCATAGTCAACGTACTCAGCCACTCTGACTCCCATAACGTTTCGGCTCTCCATAGGCGGCCACCCGGTGGCTGCGCGGCACCGACTCCCGATGGGCCGGTAGCGGTTGGTCACGATCGCGTTTGCACGGCCTTGAAGACAGCGGTGGCGATCTGGATGTCCTGCACCGCCACACCGGTCAAGTCCGCCACCGTGATTTGGTCCTCGGAGGTGCGCCCAGGCTCTTTCCCGTAGATGACATCGCCCAGCTCCAGGACGTCGTCTTCGGTGATATGGCTGGACTGAATGGCTTTGTGAATCTCGCCCCGCTCCAGGCACTGTGTGATGCTGTCGGCCACCACCAGGTCCGCCCGGCCGAGGATGGCCCCGTCCAGCTCTTGCTTCTCCGGCGTGTCCGAGCCGACGGCTGTGATGTGCGTTCCGGGCTGCAGGTCGGCGGCGTGAAGCAGCGGCTTGGTGGCGGGCGTGCAGGTGACGACCAGATTGCAGGTGCGCAGGATCTCCGCGCGCTCCCGGGTGCCCTCGATCGCAAAGCCCAGCGCCTCCATATCGTCCTTGTAGCGCTCCAGCTGTGCTTCCCCCCGGCCCCACACCAGCACATCGCGGCAGGCCCTCACCTGCACCAGGTGCTTGAGCTGCTGGCGTGCCTGGGTGCCGGTCCCGACGATGCCAATACGCTGCACGTGCGCAGGTGCGAGGTACTTGGCAGCAATAGCACCGGCCACGCCCGTGCGTACGTCCGTCAGGTGTCCCTCGTCCAGCAGAACGCTCAGCAGCTCCCCTGTCTCCTGGCGGAAGAGCAGCATCAGGCCGTTGCTGGAAGGCAAGCCAATCTTGGGATTGTCGTAGAATCCCGAGGCGATCTTGATCACATAGTACTCGTCATCTTGGATGTAGCCGTACTTGATGTGTACGTCGCCCCTGGCCAGAAGCAGCTCACCGATCGGAGGAACCACTGCCCGTCCATCGGAGTAGGCCACAAACCCCGCTTCGATGGCCGGGATGAGGTCCAGTCCTGGCAAGACCGCCTGGATCTCGCTCAAGGAGATGATCTTCATCGTACCGACACCTTCCTCGCTTGCTCTCGAAGCACACAAGCCACGCCCAGATGCTCATCTGCACCTGCGGCGCAGCTGCAGGTGTCGGCTTCGCCTCAGCATGACACATGGGCTAGTCCCCCTTGCCCAGCATCCACCCCAATGTCATCCTGAGTGCAGCGACACTTGCACCTGCGCTACAAGTGCAGGTGAGGATCTCTGCACCTCTGCTGCGCGAAGCCTCAA
>JBFEPU010000467.1:0-1691 GCA_041549915.1 Anaerolineae bacterium
CCACCGATGTTGAACACCTCGCCCGCCACGTCGTTCTCCATGGCTGCGACGGTCGCCTGCACCGCATCACTGACGAAGGTGAAATCGCGGGTCTGTTCTCCGTCGCCGTACACGGGGATGGCGCTACCGTCGAGGATGGCCCGTATGAAGCGCGCAAAGGCCATGTCAGGGCGCTGTCGGGGGCCGTAGACAGTGAAGTAGCGCAGCCGCACGGTGGCCAGACCAAAGTTGTACTGGTACAGCCGGCAGAGGTGCTCCGCGGCGAGCTTGGTCACTCCGTAGGGCGATATGGGGCGCAGGGGGCTACCTTCGTGCATGGGAAGGTCGGGTGTGTCGCCGTAAACGGAAGAAGATGAGGCGAAGACGAACCTGCTGATGCCCTGTTCTTTCGCCGCCTCCAGAAGCCGCTGCGTGGCCAGGACGTTGTGCTCCGTGTAGATGGCAAAGCTCTGTCCCCAGCTGGCGCGCACGCCAGGCTGAGCAGCGAGGTGCAAGGTGTGGGACACGCCATCGAACAAAGGGGACAGCTCCGCCCTGGAGAGGTCGGCTTCGACGAAAGAGAAGCGGTCAGAGCCTCGCAGCCGCTCCAGGTTCCGCTCCTTGATGGCGCGTGGATAGTAGTCGCTGAAACAGTCCACGCCCACCACTTTGTGTCCTTCATCGACGAGCCGCTCGGCCAGATGGGAGCCGATGAAGCCTGCCACACCTGTGACCAGGCACTTGGACATCACGCAATCCCTCCTAGGTTGCCAACCGCCGACGCACAGCGCTGAGATTCCCTGCCGCTACTCTGCAATGGCTCGACGCAGGCCGCGCAAGCCCTGCGCAGCGTACAGGATCCCGCCGACCGAGCCCGTTGCCACGTTGAACGCATATACCATCAGCGATATCGTCAAGGCCAGCGGCGCTGGCACCCCAGCCTGCGCAAACAGATAGACGTATCCGCCTTCGCGCAATCCCAGCCCGCTCAGCGAAATCGGCAGCACCAACAGAAACGATATGATCGGGACAAAGAGCAGATAATACCACAAGGAGACGAATACGCCCAGCGACAGGCCGATGAGGTAGTTCATGCCGATGAGCAGCGCGTTCAGTACCAGAGAGGCAGCGAGCGCTCCCCCGGTGGCTCGAGTGCCGCAGGCATACACCGATTCGTACACCTGGTCAAGTGCACGCACTCTTGATACCCATCGCAAGAGACCCAGCCTCTCGAGCCAGTCGCGCCGCAGCAAGAGGGTCAAGGCACCCCATCCAAGCACGGTGAGTGTCACGATCAGGCCCACTATCTCAGGCCCAATCAGTCGATGGCTGAACGGCAGCGCTGCCGCAGCGATCAGAAAAAGCACCAACAGACCGGCAGCCCGGTCCAGCAGCACGGTCCCCACGACCTCGGCGGGTCGCTCGCTCTGCCTCGCCAGCTCATAAGCGCGCACCACGTCTCCCCCGACGCCCGTCGGAAGGAAGGTGCTGAAGAAGGTGCCGATGAAGTAGAGTTCAGTCAGCCTGCGCAGCGACGCGCGGACGCCGAGCGCGTCGAGCAAGATCTTCCAGCGGAATGCTCTGACCACGATGGAAGCAAAGGCCAGGCTCAGCGCAGCCGTGAGATAGGACAATTGTGCTCCCCGGAATGCTTCCCAGGTTTGCTCCCAGCCAACCTGCCTCAAGACAAGCGCCAGCAGCCCCAGACTGAG
>JBFEPU010000468.1:0-1679 GCA_041549915.1 Anaerolineae bacterium
ATGCCCTCGCTGTAGGCAATCGTGGGCATGGTCGGTGTGGGCTCTACTTGCTCGGGCACCATGGCTTCGGTAGCTGCCTCTAGCAGGAGCCCCGCCACGATAGCCGCCATCGCCAACCCAAGCCCAAGCGGGATAATGGCCCAACGCGGCCACGCTCTGATTCCGCTACTTCTTTGTCTCTGCCTCATCGTTGCTCCTTTGCCTTTGCTACACCGTCACCGGGACAGCCGCTGCGACGACCAGGAACCGCACAAACAGGCCAGCGAGCACGATCGCCGCTCCTGCGAGGACGCCCACGACATAGCCATGACTGCCGCGTACTAGGGCATAGACATTAATCGCCAGAGGGAACGCCAGCCCCAGACCCGCCACCACGACCCAGAAGATCAGGCTCCCCGCACCGGTCAGGATGAGATGGACCGATTCGGCAGCTTCCCCACCCTGCTGGAGAGCGGTGTAGAACAGCAGAGCCAGCAGTATGATCTCCAACCCGATGAGAGTGACATGGATGAGTGGCAGCCTCTTGAAACGGTGCGGCGTCTCGGGAACCATCAGGGATGCTGACAGATCCAGGCTTAGACCAATCCCTGTAGAGACCGCTGACACGAGAAAGAGCAGTGGCAAGATGGGTGTGGCCCAGAACGGCACAGCCTGCACCACGCTGAGCAGCACCCCCGTGTACACCGCAGTGCCTAGCGCCAGCAGCAGTCCGATGCTACATACGACGCGCTTGAACGCCCGATAGGGGAGCGTTTCAGGTAGGAAACCCAACCACTTGCGCAGCCATTCCAGGATCTCCGGATATACATGCATCAGCTCCAGGATCCCGTACACAAAGGCCGTGGGGATGAAGAAGGACAGGATCCAGATACCCCACGTCATCACCGAACTCCAGTTGGTAAACATGTTGATGATGCGCCATGGCTCGCGCAGACCCGCTCCCAGGTCAAAGACGAGCAACACCGTCCCGACCGTGATCAGCAGCCCGCTGACGCCAGAACCCACCAGAGTCGTGGGGCAGAATTCATGCTTGTACCGCTCACCAGACAGCTCGAGCACCGCGGCAACGATGAACGCGCCTGCACCCATACCGCCCAGAAAGAGATAGATAGCAACCAACCAGCCCCAGTAGTGTTCAGTCATCGTTGCTCTCCATTCCCGCTCCTTGCCAAACTAGCTCTCTTTGACAGCGTTGTCTCTAAAGATGTAATAGACCACACCCGGCTTGGTCCCAAACTCCGGGTGCAGCGTCTTGGCGCGCCCTGAAGACAGTAGCTCAGCGATCTCCGGATCGTCCCGCCGACCAAAGATGCGCGCCTCGGGGATGCAGGCATCGACACAGGCCGGTCGCCCCCCACCCAGCACCAGGTCCAGGCACAGCCAGCACTTGCTCACCACGCCCGACTCCTCGTTATAGACCCGCGCCTCGTAGGGGCACGCCACGGCGCAGTACTTGCATCCCACGCAGGTCTTGTCGTTGACGAGAACCACACCGCTGGGGTGGTGATAGGTCGCGCTGGCAGGACACACCGTCTCACAGGGTGCATCCTGGCAGTGCTGGCACTGCACCGGCAGGCACCAGCACCCACCCTCTAGCTCTGCACCCTTTTTCAGGCGATGGATGAAGCTCTTGCCCTCTGGGAGTTCGTTGCGCTGGTTGCAGGCCTCCTCGCACGCCC
>JBFEPU010000469.1:0-1663 GCA_041549915.1 Anaerolineae bacterium
GGTGGCGATGCTCGACAGCCAAGATGCCGGCGCCCGGCGAAATGCTGTACAGGCGCTGGGCTGGATCCGGTCGTCGTCAGCCACCGAGGCTCTGGCCTACGCGCTCAAGAGCGATGGCGAAGTAGCAGTACGCGCTCAGGCTGCCTGGGCGCTGGGCGAGATCGGCGACCCGGCTGCAAAGAGGGAGCTGGAGCGAGCCCAGTTGCGCGATTCGGCTGTCGAGGTGCAAACGGCGGCCGAGTGGGCACTGTCCCGGCTGCCTGCACAGTCGGAGGCGACCGTTGGCTTGGCGACCCGTTGGGCATCGATATTCAGTCGACTGCAGGTGATGCGCTGGCTGGTCCTGGCTCTGTCGCTGACAGGAGCTGCATGGTTGTTGATTGGCAACCGCCTTCCTGTCGCTGGACCACTGAGGTTGCGGTACCGGAATCGTTAGCTAAGGGCTGGGCCGCGCAGATATGTGCGTGGCCCACTCGCGAACATGGTGTCGCCCATGTAGGAGGTGTAAAGATGATGAAAGCGCTTGGCTATCCGCTCAAGAGTCTTGTCCAGGGCACGATCGAGCCCGGACAATTGCGCTGGCTTCGTCCGTGGTTGCCCAGACCGGCTCTGGGATGGCAGGAGCTGTGGCGTGAGATGCGCCCCCGCGGAATCCACCGGTGGGTACGGGTGTTGCTCCTGGCCATTGCCATCGTCCTTGCCATGGGCGAGCTTGGTCCCGCAGCTTCCGTCTTCGTGGCGCTGCCATGACGGTATACAGCTGCCAGCGAGCATGTGAATGTCTCTGATCGGAGATACTTGCGCTGGCGTTGAAGCTTGGATCTACATGGGAACAGGTGAGAGATTGAACGGTAGAGTGTCTGCATTTATCGCGAGCAAGAAGGATCAAAAGAAAGGAAGAAACACTATGAAGCAGAAATGGATCCTGATAGTCTTGGCCGTGGTGCTGTGCGGTTTCATCGTGGGGTGCCAGACAGCTAACACGCAAGGGTCTGACGAAACACCAGTGTCCAATCCCACTGGTGGCGCCGAACTACCCAATCCGGCAGCTGCGTACTGCCAGGAGCAAGGGCACAAGTATGAGATCCGCACAGCCTCCGATGGAAGCCAGTCCGGCGTGTGCATCTTTGCAGATGGCAGCGAGTGCGACGAGTGGGCCTATTACCGGGGCGAGTGCGGGCCGGGAAACGGCGGTCAGTGATACCTTGGATTCAGACGAGGGGACGCTGAGGCATCGATGGTGGATCTGTGGACGAGTCCATATGCAGATGCATGTCCGCCGGCTAGCGCGGAAGATGTTTGTCTGACCTGCGGGGCGTGTTGCGCTTCCTTTCGCGTCTCGTTCTACTGGTCCGAGTCCGACGAGGCGGTGGTGAACTATGTTCCGCCGGACATGACCTGCCACGTGGCCCCGCTGCTCTGTACCATGAAAGAAACGGACCAGCGGGAGCCCTGGTGTGTTGCTCTGCAGGGCAGTGTGGGAGTCAGCGTGCGGTGTTCCATCTACGACCGGCGTCCCTCAGTGTGCCACGAGGTGGTGCCCTCAGGCCAGGGCGCGGTGGCCAATTTCTGGTGCGACCGTGCACGAGCGCTCTGGGGGCTGCCCCCCTTGGGGCTGGCTCTGGCTACTGGGCAGGAAGGGTATTTAGAACCAATCGACGAA
>JBFEPU010000470.1:0-1657 GCA_041549915.1 Anaerolineae bacterium
CGCTCAAACTCAATGCTAGTAACCACATTCGGGAAGCGGCCGTAGCCGTACTCACCTCGCAGGCTGGGGTCGAACTCTGCAAAGCCCGGAGCCAGGATGATCGCCCCCACCTGTATCTCCTGGCTGTCCTCTTCATCCTGATATCGGACAGCATCCGCCAGACACAGGTTCTCGCACAGTCCACACCCAATACAGCGTTCGCGGTCGATGGCAAATGCGAGTGGCACAGCCTGCGGATATCGAATGTACACCGCTGCACGCTGACTCAACCCTTCATTGAACGTGTCCACAGCGCTCACGGGGCAAGAACGAGCGCACACTCCGCACCCGGTGCAACGTTCTGCGTCTATGTACCTGGGGTGTTGCTGCACTCGAACCGCAAAGTTCCCCAGTTCACCGTTGACCTCGGCCACTTCGGCGCAGGTCATGACATCGATATTCAGGTGCCTCCCTGCTTCAACGAGCTTGGGGGACACAATGCACATCGAACAGTCATTGGTAGGGAATGTCTTGTCCAGCTGCGCCATCACGCCACCGATAGTCGGCGAAGCCTCCACAAGATACACCTTGATACCTGACTCTGCGAGGTCAAGTGACGCCTGAATGCCGCCGATGCCTCCACCGACGACCATCACAGCCCCGATCACGTTCTCTGCCCTATCGCGATCCTCGCTCATTGAGCTCCTGCCACCCTTTCCTCAAGCACCAGAGCATACCTGGCACGGCTGCTGGTGCACAGTTCTCGACTTACGCTCCGCGCATGTACTTGGGCGACCTGCCTTCGATGCCTACCATCGACATCAGCCCAGCCTGCTCCAGCGCGGCAACCTGAGGGAGTACGACGCGCGGTGCCACTCCCACTTCTCCCGCCATCTCCTTCACCGACAGAGCCCGATCAGTAGCCAACTCCAGCAATCTGCTCTTCAGGTATTCCGTCGATAGCGCTTCCTCGAGCAAGGCCTCGAATCCGTTAGGATCCACCGGCTGACTGTACACGTCACCTTTGTCCAGCATTTCGCGCTTTCTGCCAATCAACCACCTGACTTGCTGACTGTGCGCCACGCGACTTGCTGCCGCCAGCCGTTGTCGGAGTCCATCATTCGACAGCCCTTCACGCTGTCCCAATGGGCCGAGAGCCCCGATTCGCTCCGTAAAGTCCGTCACCAGCGTGGCGAAGCGTTTTCCCTCGCCTGCCGAAACCCAGTCAATCATCAGACGATCCGGCAGAATCCCTGCCAGTTCCAGCAACCGCGTCAGGGCCTTGATGCGATTCTGAGCATAGTAGTTACCCGTAGCGTAGTGACAGTCGCCAGGGTGACAGCCCAGTACCATCACTCCATCCGCCCCCCGCGAAAAGCCCCGCACCACAAAGGCTGGATCTACGCGCCCGGAGCACATGACGCGGATAATGCGAATGGTAGGCGGGTACTGGAAACGCGACACGCCCGCCAAGTCCGCGCCGGCGTAGGAGCACCAGTTGCACAAAAAGCCTAGGATTCTCGGTTCGAATTGACCTTGTGCAGTCATCCTACCATCTCCGCTAGGGCATCAATCTGCGCCAGGAGTTGCTGGTTGCTGTAGTGCTGCATCGTGATCGCCTGCTCTGGGCATCCCGCGCCACACACCCCGCATCCTTTGCACGACGCAGCGATGGTGC
>JBFEPU010000471.1:0-1636 GCA_041549915.1 Anaerolineae bacterium
GTGGATGTCGCTGCACCTGGACGATGGCCTGAGCCAAGAACAAGTCACGCAACTGGAAGTGCACCTGGCCCGTTGCGCGGCGTGCGGCGAAGAATGGGAAGCCTTGCGCTCGCTGTCCTCGCAACTGAGGGCGGAACCTATGGTCACCCCTGCCGCCGGCTTCACAGCGAGGGTCATGCAGCGCTTGCAGCAGCGACGAGCTCATCGCCGCCGCTTGTACGGCAGCCTCAGCGTGCTGATGGGGTCCGTAGGGCTGTGGAGCGTTGCCATTGTGGCCGTGGTACTGCTGTTCATCGTGCTGTGGCAGCCACTGATCCGCATCGTAGTGCTCGACGTGCTGCAGCCCCTCGCCGCCAAGGCGCTTTCGATCCTGACCACACTGGCGCAGGCGCTGTACTCTGTGATCCACGAGCTGTCCGTGCGGCCCACCTGGTTGCTCCTGCTTGGCTACGCTCTCCTGGCGTTGGGACTGACCGTTCTGTGGGCCCATGTGGTATTGCGGCGTCGGGAACCCGTGCCGCAGATCAATTCCAGATTCTAATTGAGGAGGTGTTTGAGATGAGAAAGTGGACATTCGCCCTGTTGACCGTGCTGTTGTTCTTGAGCCTGGCTGTGCCAGTGTGGGCCGATGACGGAGATGACCAGGTTGTCTTTTTCGGCGACCGCGTTGTCATTCGCGGAGGCCAGGTGGTGGACGGCAGCCTGACGGTCATCGGTGGCAGCGTGGAACTGCGCGAAGGTGGCCAGATCCGCGGCGATATGGTGGCCCTAGGCGGTGAGTCGATTGTGGATGGGCGAGTCGGTGGCAATCTGGTGGTGGTTGGCGGCACGCTGGAACTGCTCTCCAATGCCACTATCGAAGAAGATTTCTTCAGCTTGGGCGCGAGCGTGTCCCGGGCCGCGGGGGCTACTGTCCTCGGCGAGACCGTAGAGGGCCTGAGATGGAGACTGCCACCGCTGCGCACCAGGCCCTGGGAACCACAGTGGCGCACGTGGGGGGAGCGATGGCGCTCGCCAGAGATCATCTTTGGCGACGCAGTCGGCTCTCTGTTCCGCTGGGTAGCGAGGACGATCGCCCTGATGGCCTTGGCAGTGGTGGTGATGCTGATCCTGCCCAAGCAGACCGCACTGGTGGGAGAGACCGCCAGCACGTTGCCCCTGCCGAGCACCGGCGTGGGCTTGCTCACCGTCATGGTTCTGATCATTGTGCTGCCCCTGCTGGTGATCATCTGCATTGGCATTCCGGTGGCCATATTGCTGGCGATGGTGGCAGCGGTCGCCCTGCTGTTGGGCAGGGTTGCTGTCGCCGCGGTTGTCGGCCAGCGTCTCCTGACCGCAATGAATGCGAATCAGTCTCAGCCATTGCTGGAACCAGTTGTGGGCATTGTGGTGATCGAATTGCTGTCCGCCGTGCCCTGCCTGGGCTGGCTGCTGTCGGCTATCTTGTCGTTGGCTGGTCTGGGAGCAGTGGTGCTGACCCGCTTTGGGACGGTGCCATATGAACCGGCGAGCACGGTCGCCGACCTGCCAGCGCCTCCACCGGAGCCCAATCTGCCAAGTACCCCTGGGGAGGAAGAATAGCCACCACCTGCAGCCGAAGAGTTGGTGAGCCGCGCGGCCTCGCTTTGCGAAGTGA
>JBFEPU010000472.1:0-1634 GCA_041549915.1 Anaerolineae bacterium
CAGGTCGGCCACAGGCATCACCTTGCTGCCAGGAAGCACCAGCGCCAGCAGAATGCTGATAGGGATCAACACGACGGCAACCGCCAGACCGGTGTCATCATCCGTACCAATGGCGGGGTCCAGCCCGATGTACACCTCACGGCCAGGCGCACGCTACGCCAGGAACTCTCTGCTGCGCACCGTTTCCCAGAGACGACGAGCAGACCGGATGGCAAGGACCTCATGCTCACATTCCGAGCAATTCCTTCGCTCTGACCACTGCCACGGAGGCATCCGCACCGTATGCGTCGGCACCAATGCCCTGCGCAAAGTCCTCCGTAAGCGGCGCCCCGCCCACGATCACCTTGCACTGATCGCGAATCCCTGCCTCCGTAAGGGCGTCGATAGTGGTCTGCATCATGGTCATGGTCGTCGTGAGCAACGCAGACAGTCCAACCAGGTCAGGCTTCCTGTCCCTCACTGCTTCGACGAACTCGCCGGGAGCAACATCAACTCCCAGATCATGGACCTCGAAGCCAGCCCCTTCGAGCATCATCCCGACCAGGTTCTTGCCAATGTCGTGCAAGTCACCCTGTACTGTGCCCAAGACTACGCGTCCAACGGGCTCGATGCCGCTCTCAGCAAACAGCGGTCGCAGGATCCCCATGGCAGCCTTCATGGCTCTAGCCGCGATCAGAACCTCCGGCACGAAGAGTACGCCGGCCCTAAAATCCACGCCCACTCTGTCCATGCCTGCAATCAGGCCCTTCGAGAGTAGCATCCCAGCTGACATTCCTTCGTCTAGACCGCGCTGCGTGAGAGCAGCCGCTCCATCCGCAGCTCCCTCGTAGAGAGCCGATTTCAAGTCCTCGAGAAGTGTCATCCGTGTTCACCTCACTGCATGCGCTGTATTACACACCCATCTCGGCTCAAGCCAGCAGGCAGATTCAAGAGCGCCTGCATTCCGCATCTTCCCCACTTGAGGCTGCAGCGAATCCGACTGGTGAGTCGTCAGAAGCCCACGAGCTTGCACCACCGCCCGATGGTTCATGGCCTCGGACCCTCGTGCCGCCCCGGTCAGCCGGTGACAAGCGCCTATGCCCCCTTGCGCACAGCCTACTCGCAGTCGTCCGTAGCGGTCGGTTCCGTCTCCACGGCCCTGCGGTTCTCGGCCAGCATGTTGCAGAAGAGCACTCCCTGTTCAATCGCATCATCCAAGGCCCGATGGGTGTGCGGCCATTCATCAAACCACCGGCCAGGCATGTTCTGCTTGGTGCTCTCGTAGTAGAGCGTTCCCAGCATCGCCATCGCGTATGTCTTGATGTCCAGAGCGGAATGAGGGAACGGGCTTTCGCCCGCGAAGCGGATAAGATACCAGTAGATGAACATAAAGTCAAAGACCGCAGGGTAGCCGACAAACACCGGTCGGCCGGGCAACCCTCTCAACCACGCTGCGTACCTCTTCATCACCACTTCGGGATGCTCGGGGTTCGTGCGCGCCGCTTGCCAAGCCTGCGGTCGAGCGCTCCACCAGTCAACTGCCCTCGGATCTACGGAGGCGCCAGGCAAAGTCTGCAGAGTAGCCGAAAACGTGTCCAATAGCGTCTTGTCAGCGAGGTATGCGGCCGAGGCGAAACTGAGCATCGAGTACTGCC
>JBFEPU010000473.1:0-1626 GCA_041549915.1 Anaerolineae bacterium
CCTACGCCGAGGCTGCGCTGCTGCTCTCTCTCAGAGAAGGTGACGAGCAACTAGTCGCCCAAGCATCCTCTTTGGACGACGCCAAAACGGCGGCACTGGCTAACCTGAGCATTGCTGCTGTCCGTGCGTCCCAGGCTACAGCGCGCGTCCTGGGACGGCCCGACAGACCTTTCGAACACCACATGTTCGAAGCGGACTCGCTGAGACTTTATGCCATGTACGTTCCCGAGAATCTGCTGCTTGTAGTCGTTACACCGACGAGCACTCCTCTGGGAACGGTCCGGCACAACCTGCGCCGCGCAGCCCGCAGTCTGGTCCGGCCCAGCACCGGCGGCTGACAGCGCACTGGCGATTGTCAGAGACGGCCTTGACGTAAGTTTGCTTAAATTCGCTGGCGTGCGAAATCTTAAGATTCCAGGCCGCGAACACGCATTCAGATACTAGATGTTGGGCAATGGCGACCGACAACCTCTAGATGTAGATTGTCGCGCCCTTTGCGCCAACCACTATCTGCCCGCGAGACCGCGAAACGTGCTTGCTAAATCTTTGCGTTTTTGTTACAATGGTCCACGATCGTAGCACAGGCGAAGGGGGAACAGATTTGGTGCCAACACCGAATCTACGGTGAGATAGCACTTCTGGCGCGACGCTGACTGCCAAGCCTTTCCTGCCCATCACTCCAGCCCAGGAGGCGCTGCCCCAGCTTCAGCCTTCACTTCACGATCTGACCAACGTACAATATAGAAGTGAGACACGGACACGCTCCCGGCTCCAAGTAGGAGCCGATAGTCCGAGCCATGCCGGTGGCATAATGCCCCACGAAATGCCGCCTTGCCGCTGCGCGCGCCGGGAACAGAATTACGCCTGAGGGATCGGTGGGTTCAATCAAGCGAGAGAGCCAGACGTCAGACCACGAGATAGCCAACGCCCAGAAGCAGTGGCAATCCACATTGGGTGAGCTTCAGCTACAGATGACCCGCGCCACGTTCGACACCTGGCTGCGCGGAAGCCAGGTGATAGCCTGCGCCGACGGTGTCTTTACCGTCTACGTCCGGCATGCGTACGCTGTTGACTGGTTGCAGAACCGGCTGCTTGGCCTTGTCAAGCGCACGCTGCAACGCCACGCTGGTCCCGATGCCGACATCCAATTCACCGCGCGGGCTCCAGAACGCGACGAGAACCTGATCTTGGTGCCAGAAACCGTGCCCGACGAATCCGCGACTGGGCAATCCAAGGGCAAATCCCAGACCAACGGACGACCTTCGTCCGTCCTGTACTCCAAGTATACATTCGATACTTTTGTCGTGGGAACCAACAACCGCCTGGCTCATGCTGCTAGCCTGGCAGTGACCGAGAATCCGGCCCATGCCTACAACCCGCTGTTCATCTATGGGGGTGTGGGCCTCGGGAAGACTCACCTGCTCCACGCGCTGGGACATGCGGCCAAGGCACGCGGCATGTCAGTGCTGTACGTGTCCTCGGAGTGGTTCACCAACGATCTGATCAATGCCATCCGCGCGCAAAAGACAGAAGCTTTCCGCCTCAAGTATCGCAAACCTGATGTGCTGCTCGTGGACGACATCCAGTTCATCGCCGGCAAGGAACGAACCCAGGAGGAGTTCTTTC
>JBFEPU010000474.1:0-1623 GCA_041549915.1 Anaerolineae bacterium
CTGATTCAGTCTCCCTGCATAGGCTTTTCGCAGCGCACGGAGACGGACACAATGAGCTCGACGTGCTGCAGTAGGTATTGTCATGCAGAAGTGCGGGCTTGGCGAACAACGTATGGGGCAGCGGCAGTTGAGTGGGGTGCGCTCAGACTGCATCGTGCACAACCCCACGAGAGCAGGAGGTCAGTGCTAGGTGAGCCTCGCGTCCTCAGACACCCCAGTCGCAAGGCTACGGAGGCAACGGATTCGACCGTTGCCGGGCGATCGCTGGCTTCTGAGCCAGCGCATTGACTGGGCAGCGGTGGTTTTGCTGCTCCTGGCGCTGGCCTATGCTCTGTGGCGACTCGACCTGACGCCGCCCCTCTTCTGGGACGAAGGCTGGACCTTGATGGTTGCACGCACTTGGGTTGAACAGCGGCATTATGGCGGCTTGCTGGCCGGAGGGCCGACGTCTCCTGGGCTCTCAGCTGCGTTCCCGGTTGTCGCACCTCTCGCCCTCAGTTTTCGCTTGCTGGGCATCGGCGTGTGGCAAGCACGCGTGGTGATTGTGCTCTACACTCTGGGGGCGCTTATCTTGCTCTACCATCTCTCCGGACGCCTCTTCAACCGCCGGGTAGCGACGGCTGCGCTGGCGGTGACTTTGCTCATGGGTCCTTTCGCCGACGTCCATCCTTTGATTGTCGGACGAGTGGTGCTGGCCGAAACGCCGATGCTGTTCTTCCTGTTGGCAGGATACGGCGCTTTCTCGGCCAGCCTGAAGGGGTCCGTGTGGTTCCTCCTGCTGTCACTGCTCTGTTGGGGCTTGGGCTTGGCTGCGAAAGCGCAGCCTCTGCCATTCTGGGCACTGTCCCTCGGCCTGCCGCTGCTGCTCATGCTCTACAAGCGGCGCTGGAAGGTTGCAGGTCGGCTGGGGATAGCCCTGATTGGCTCCCTGGCGACGAGGCAAGGGCTGCTCTGGCTGTGGCGACTTTTGGTGGGTCGCGACGTGTTGCGGGCTGGCGCGGTACCAGGGTTGATCCGTGCCACAGCGTGGGTCCCCGTTGCCCGCGTCCGCCTTGCGGCGTTAGCACTGGTCTTGATCCTGGGATTCCCTACGCTGCTGGCGCTGGGCTATGCGGCATGGCGCACCCTCAAGAAGCTGCGTGGAGGCTCTCCGAGCGGCGAAGTCGATGTCATGCGCTTGAGTCTGCTGATTCTGGCGAGCAGCTGGTTCGCCTGGTACGCGTTGCTTTCCGTCGGCTGGCCTCGTTACCTTTTCCCGCCGATGTTTCTCGGCAGCATGTTCGTGGCGGCCATGCTTCACGATTGGACCGATGGCTTTCGTCTGTCATCCATAATCAGGCGTGCTGGTCACGCCCTCAGACACCGGCGTTTCAACCGCGAGGGGATTGGCGCGCTGCTGGCAGTGGTGATCGTTAGCTTCATGGTGCCTTTCACCCTACAGATGCTCGGCTCCTTCAGTGCCACCGATCCCGAAACTTCGGTGCAGCAAGCTGCCGCCTTCCTGAACGCTCGGGCCGGGCCCGAGAACCTCGTCGAAGGCTATAGTCCAGAGCTCTTCTTCTTCTTGGAGGCGGATTACCACTATCCACCAGACGAGGTCAACGTACAGGTGATACACCGAGC
>JBFEPU010000475.1:0-1617 GCA_041549915.1 Anaerolineae bacterium
AGTCAGCCAGGGTGTGTTCCTCGTCCACCTTCTGGCCATCCAAAGCGACGACAACGTCACCCGGCTGCAGGCCAGCTTCCTCAGCCGGGCTACCGGAAACCACATCAACGATCATCGACCCAGGCTCACCCATGACGTGAACCGATGCTCGCCACGGGACCTCGCAACAAGCCGTCACGCCAAGGTACGCTTGGCCCCCACGCTCGCCCAGAACGCCCGTCAGGCTGCGCTGCTCATCACCGTGCAGCACGCTCAGCTCCACCCGATCGCCTGGCTCGAGGGATTCGAGATGGCGGCGCAGGTCTTCCCACTCCTCCAGCGGCTGCTCGTCTATCGCCTGCAAGATGTCGCCACGCACTATGCCTGCTTCAGCCGCCGGACTGTCCGGCTCGACAGCGGCGATTACGATGCCCATCTCTGGATCGACGTCCTGCGCCGTGACCACAGACAGCATACCCTTGGCCCGCGTCAGCGCGTAGACGCCGGTGCCCCCCACGGCTGCTCCCATCAGTAGCGCCATGGCAATCGCAGCCAGAACGGCCAGTATTCTCCAGACACGCTCAGTCATTGCCAACCTCCTCGCTTCAGCTGTGGACAAATGCGTCGGGCATCCCCGGATTGGCGGTCCAGTATCTACGGGCCACTCATCTCACGGTTTCAACCCGCTGTCCGTCTGCCTCAAAGCATACCAGATGAAGGTTGTGCAGCGTTTGCCTTCGTGTTAACGTTCCGCAACACTCGTGCCGCTCAAGACTGAAACTTGTACCCCACTCCTCGCACCGTCACCAACCAGCGCGGATCGGAGGCATCGTCTTCGAGCTTCTCCCGCAGGTGGCGGATGTGCACGTCCACTGTCCGCTCTACACCGATGTAGCTGTCGTAACCCCACACCGCTTCGATCAATTGAGCGCGCGTCAATGGGCGATCCGGGTGAGCTGCCAGGTAGCGCAGCAGACGGAACTCGGTCGGCGTCAGGTAGATCGGCTCTCCCCGACGATAGACCTGCAGCCGCTCTAGGTCCACTGTCACCTCACCAAAGCTCAGCTGCTGCTCCGCCGCCGTTGCGGCCAGATCGCCGTAGGCGCGGCGCAGGAGGGCACGGATACGCGAAATCAGCTCACGCAGACTGTAGGGCTTGACCACATAGTCGTCCGCACCCAGCTCGAGGCCCAGCACCTTGTCCACTTCTTCATCGCGGGCGGTGAGCATCAGGATGGGCATGCGCCCACCTTCGGCTCTCAGCTGACGGCAGACATCGAAGCCACTCATGTCCGGAAGCCGGATATCGAGCAGGATCAGGTGGGGTTTCTCCCGCCGCGCCATTTCCAGGGCCTTTCGGGCTGTATCCGCCCAGGCCACAGCGTAGCCCTCACTGGACAGGCCGTATTCCAGGCCTCGGGCCACAGCGCGCTCATCCTCGACGATCAGGATGCGTTCTCCAGCCACTTGTGCCTCCTCCCCCCAAGCGACAGGCTGGGAGCCCGTTAGAACTCAACTGAGGCGGCTCCTCGCGGAGCACCCACGTAGCGCAGCGGAGTGGGCACGCCGAGGAGCCCGGCCCGCTGTTCTCGGATAGGCACTTAGCAGCGACAAATGGAGGAGCGGAGGAACCATGGC
>JBFEPU010000476.1:0-1595 GCA_041549915.1 Anaerolineae bacterium
ATGTGGACCGCGAGCGAATTCGATGCGGCCAGTAGACGTCGTGCAACTAGTTGCCTCCTCCCGCGGGGGTGGTGCGGTTCACGTGCGCGACCTCGTGTCGGGGCTCGATGCGGGCGACTTTGCCCCCCAGGTGGCCATGCCCGAGGATGGCGGCAATGTGCGCCGCGACGACTTTGCAGTCCCCTTTCATCGAGTGGATATTGCAGCGGGCCTGTCCCTGGAAGCGCTGCGCCGCATCCGCTCTCTGGTTGCCGGAGTTGACATCTTGCATGTGCACGGGGCCCGTGCTGCCCTGTTCGGTCGGCTGGCAGTCTTGTCGTTGGGCAAGCGCCGGCCGCGCGTCGTGTACACCATTCACGGCTTCGCCGCCCCGCACTATGCCCCGCCGAGACGCCAGATCCTTCTGTTCGTCGAACACTGGCTGGCACGAGTTACTGATGCCTGGATTTGCGTCTCTCATGCCGAGAAGGCAGCCCTCCTGGCCACACACGCTGCGGAGTCCACTCGGGTCCAGGTCATCCACAACGGCATCGATCTGTCACGATTCGTCGGCGCTGCAGCAATGAGAGGCAAAGCCCGGCAGGCCTTGAATCTGCCAGAGCACGCTTTCGTTATCACAACGGTCTGCCGTCTGAACCGTCCACGTGACCTCACGACGCTGGTCAGCGCTTTTCGCAGCGTCCAGAATGACCTTCAACATGCGCACTTGATCATCGTAGGAGACGGTCCGTTGCGGCCACAGCTTGAGCGAAGGGTTAGGTCGCTGGCACAGCACGATCACGTTCATTTGCTGGGCATGCGCCGGGACGTGCCGCATATCCTGGCCGCAACCGATGTCTTCGCCCTGTCGTCTAGAGGTTGGGAAGGCCTGCCGTTGACGGTACTTGAGGCAATGGCCTCCGCCTTGCCGGTAGTAGCCAGCGATGTCGGTGGTACGGGAGAAGCCGTTGTCCGTGAGCAGACTGGCTACCTGTTCCCAGCAGGCGATGCAGCGGCTCTGGCGGATTGCCTACGGACCCTGGCCCGCGATGAGGTGTTGGCTCACCAACTAGGGCAGCGGGGGTTGGCGAGGGTGAGGGAGCTCTTCACTGTGCAGCGCATGGTGCGCCAGACTGCCGCATTGTATGACCAACTGCTGGACTAGAAGCTTGTTCCCAGAGAGAATCGTACGGCGGGCAAATCAAGCATGGTACACGGGCACACTGCGCTGGCCTAGCTTGCCTAGATCGAACCGGCGTCGGGCACCATCTTCGCACGTGAGGGACACCAGTAGATGAGAGGCAGAGGACTGCTTGTGCTTGGGCTAATCTACTTCTGCGCTATGCTCGCCATCTTCAAGCCGTGGATCCACGGCAGGGATGGCGCGGCATACTACGCCTGGCTCCGCTCCGCGGTGATAGACCGTGACCTCGATACGTACAATGAGCTTCAGCACTACCAGAACGTGCAAGACGTAGATCTCCAGTCCAACGTATGGCGCGATGATGCCGGGCGCACACAAACCGGGCTGTGGATCAACCACTGGCCTGTGGGCTCGGCCGTGCTGTGGGCCCCCTTCTTCCTGCTAGCCCATGCGGCCACTCAGATCCTCAACC
>JBFEPU010000477.1:0-1585 GCA_041549915.1 Anaerolineae bacterium
CAGTGCTCCGGCAAATGCGACACCCAGTGCGACGGTCAAGAAGGTGCGTCCAACGCCTGACGCTAGTCTGACGATCTGAGTCCACACGCCTGCCAACCCTCGTTGCTTCCGGGCAGCAAAGGTGGAGATCATCAACGTGCACACCGTGCCCACGACGATGAGCAAACCATCGAGTAGTCCTGCGCGGAACGACCCTAGCGAGGTGCGGCTTAGGGCGTGACCCGTTGCCCCGATCTGTGGGACGAGGGTGCCTAGCAGTGCACCACTCAACGCCACCGCTGTCCCAACACCGACGAGATAGGCGATGGATAGATTCCCCACGTATGCCTGTCTGGGGAAGCCCTTGAAAAGCAATAAGATGCCCAACACCAGAGGGACCACCACCGCGAGTGGGTCGGTTGACAACTGAGCCAGCACCATATTCCGGAGGACGTCGCGGAGCACGATGCCAAAGGAGTAGCCTAACAGCGCGCCGACGAACAGGTGCAGTGCCAGCCGGTAGAGAGGATTGTCGCCCAATAGGTAACTGAAGATCAGGAGTGTAAGCGCCGCTCCCGCCACCAGGCCAGCGATTTCGAGCATCACTTCTCCCTCCCGCGCAGACCGCTCAGAGCATGAAAAACTGCACCGAGGATCATCAAGCCGACGATGGCTGCGTGGCCCACCGCCAGGGCATTGAGTCGCTGCGTGGCCTGCCCTGCCGATCCACGAAGTGCCTCGTAGGCGGCTGCTCCGTTCAGCCCGTTGATCGCCCCTTCCAACTGTCTCGCACTGACGTCCAGATATGGGCTGGCAACTGGCTCCAGGGCTGCGCTGATTCCCGCCACGACTGGAAGTGCGTCACCGTACAGCGCACGTGTCTGCTCAATCCACCAGCGCAGCGGTCCGGGCTGGGCGGTCAGTACGACAATCAGTCCGGGGCGCGCCCCGGCATCGATCAACAACTGCGAGACACCTGCGGCATCACCCGCCCGGTAGGGCAGCAGTGCGTACTGGCCTGTGTACTGCTCCTCGGACGTGACAATATCACTCAGCAGCCCTGCCGCCACTGCCTGTCCCTCGGGCCGCGTGCTGACGACGGAGACGTGCGCTCCCTGGTCAAGCAGGTGCTGCAGGACTGGTTCTGCCACCAGGTTGAGTTCATCCGCCTCTGGTGGCCCGTACTCGAGAGCGACCAGCACAGTATCCCCTCCGTGCACGCCCTGGACAACGTCGTATATCCGCATCAAGCGCTGGAATCCCATCCGTCTATCCGCTGCAGGGGATTCGGCTGGCTTTGCCAGGGTTGGAATACCCTCTCGCGGTATGATCAGCGGTGCAACCAGCATGCTCCCGACGGCGATGAGGAGTGTGGCCATCACCAGCCAACGTTGGACTCTTTCGCTCATCATGATGCCGCGGGCACGCACCTCCGGTTGCGGTGCCTCGGCTGGCCGAGTCAACAGGCTTTGGAGAAATTGCGCGCGGGCCAGGATGGTTTTCTCACCATTCTTTTCGTTGTCTCGAATCTCTATCCTTATCCAGCGCTCTCCGCCATAAACGAATGGCTTTTGTGCATAAGGGAATTCCAGGTAAGCAGTGGCGC
>JBFEPU010000478.1:0-1576 GCA_041549915.1 Anaerolineae bacterium
GCCGGCTGGAAACGCTGGGACCTTGCAGACACTGAACAAGACAGGGATGGCGCTTGGCGCAGTTGATGACACTTCTTGGGAACGCAAGAAGATCCGCATTGAACCGCAGGACGTACTGATCGTGTACACCGACGGCTTCACAGATGCGCAGGACAGCGACGGGCAATTCTATGGCCGGGAGCGATTACACAAGTTCCTACAGACGCGTGTAACACGCCAGGTCGCACATCGGAATGTCGCCTTGACAATCCAGGAAGCACTGCTGGCAGAAATGCGGCAGTTTATGGGCAACAGCCTGCCGTACGACGACATGACCCTGATGGTGCTGGTCCGGGAGCCGTAATGGGAACTGCCTAGATGTGAATCGGCTTGCCGAAAACGTCGTGGGCAGCCTCCACTAAAACCTCGCTCAGCGTCGGATGGGCGTGCACTGAGCGTGCAATCTGCTCCGGCCCGAGTTCCGCTGTGCGGGCAAGCACGAGCTCTGGCAGCAGCTCCGTGACTTCTGGACCCACCATGTGTGCACCCAGCAGCAACCCTGACTCCTCCTCCACGACCAGCTTGACAAAACCATCGTAGTCGCCAAGAGCCAACGCCTTGCCGTTGGCCCGAAATGGGAACCTTCCCACTTGGATGGCAGTTCCCTGTTGGCGTGCCTCGGCCTCGGTAAGACCAAAACTGGCTGCCTGCGGTTGGCAATAGGTACATCCGGGCATGGCACGATAGTCCAGTGGAGCGGGATCGAGGCCAGCGACATCCTCAGCTGCCACCCTGCCCTGAGCGGAGGCAACGTGGGCTAACGGTATCTTGCCGGTCACGTCGCCTATGGCCCAGATTCCAGGCGCTGAGGTCCGCATCTGCTCATCTACGCCAACCCAGCCACGGTCCAGAGCCACGCCCAGGGCCTCTAGACCCAGATCCTCGCTGTTAGGCTGCACACCGATAGCGACGAGGACCTTCTCAGCTTCGAGCTGCTCTACAGCATCGTCCTGTCCCTTTACCTCTACTGCTACACCGTCCGCAGTGGCCTCTACCCTTTTAACGAGGCTAGATGTAAGTATGCGGATCTTGCGGCGCTTGTAAGCACGCTCTATCTCCTGGCTTACCTCCTCATCCTCCTGCGGCAAGGCACGGGGCAACATCTCCACAATAGTGACCTGCGTGCCGTACGTGGCCCACAGGTGTGCGAACTCCATGCCGATTGGACCGGCACCCACAATCACAACCGACGAGGGCAGCTGCTGCATCTCGAGAGCGTGGCGAGCAGTGATGATCCGCTCCCCATCAACCGCCACCCCTGGGATGGCTCGCGCGCGCGCGCCGCTGGCGACGATGACCGCCTTCGCATTCAGGGTAAGGGTATCGCCGCTCTTTGGCTCAACGGTGACTTGATCCGGTGCGGAGACACGGCCCACGCCCTCTAACACATGGATCCCGTTCTCGCGCATCAACGCTGCGACTCCCCGCGCCAGCCTATCGGAGACCCTGCGGCTCCTCTTCACAGCCGCACCATAGTCGGCCTCGAATCCCTCCAGTTTGAAACCAAAGGTCCTGCCTTCACCTAGCAAGTGTATCA
>JBFEPU010000479.1:0-1574 GCA_041549915.1 Anaerolineae bacterium
CCTCCTGAGCAAGTCCTACGCCGTTTTCCTGCTGCCGTTCACCGGCCTGCTGCTAGTTGTTTCCTACCTGGCTAAGGGCAGGCCCTTCCGGGATGTAATCCTCGCCTTCACTGCGTGGAGCGCGGGAGCAGCGGCGACCTTCGTCCTGCTGTGGCCTGCCATGTGGGTCAACCCCATCGGAACTCTTCAGAGCTTCCTGGGGACGGCTTTCGGATACGCGGCTGTGCTCAGTGAAACCCCCGGCTTCTTCCTGGGCAGGGCTGTGGAGGATCCCGGCGCGGTGTTCTATGTGGTCGCGCTGGCCTTTCGCACCACTCCACTGGCCTGGCTGGGCCTGGCAATGCTGCTCATCGTTGCTGTTCAGGCTTTGCGGAAAGCCAGCTTGCGCTCCGGCGCCCATCTGCGGCCCGCGCTCGCTTCTCAACAGTTGACCGTGCTCGCTCTGGTGGCCTACACTGGCCTGTTCGTCGCGCTGCTGGCGCTGGCGACAAAAAAGTTCGATCGCTACATGCTGCCACCCATCGTAGCGCTCGACATCCTGGCCGGGTTGGGCCTGGCGCGGCTGATCGAGGGGGGCAAGCAGCGGGCGACAGCCTTGCTCCTGGCCACCACTCTGCTGGCCCAAGCTGCCTTTGTGCTCTCCCATCACCCGTACTATCTCGCCTACTACAACCCGCTGGTAGGCGGATCAAGCCTGGCGCCCCAGGTGATGCCGCTGGGCTGGGGAGAAGGTCTCGACCTGGCTGCCGACTATCTCAACCAGAAGGAGAACGCGGAGCAGCTCTCTGTGGCCACCGGGGGCATGCCAGGCTTTGCACCACTCTTCGCAGGAGGTGTGCGGGGCTTTACAGAGCGTGGTCTGGCCACCACCGACTATGCCATCCTCTACATCAGTGACATGCAGCAGGGTCTGCCTGTGGCGGAACGTTTCGCGGGGCAGGAACCGGAGCGTGTGCTGCGCATCCGTGGCATGGACTATGCCTGGGTGTTCCAAAACCTGGAGCAGGACGAGCTGGCCGCGTACCTTCAGGAGCAGATCGGTCCCGAGGATGCAATCCTGGCCAACGCACGGTCGCCCCTCGACCGGGAGTACCCGGAAGCCTACATTATGGTGAGCAGCAGGAGCGAGGCCGAAGTCAGAGCCGCGCTGATGGACATTGCCTCCCGGCATCCGGGGCTGTGGTACGTGGCCTACCCTGAGAGCGATCCAAACGACTGGATCCACTACACACTGAGCACGCGCGCCTTGCTGGTGAAGCGCCGCAACTTTCCGCACCTAGCCGCCTCGTACTACTCGCTTCCGCCTGCCGCAGCCTTTGTGAGTGTGCCCATGCGCACCGACCTGGACGTGGACTTTGGCCGGAGAATGCGGCTGGCAGCGGTCGAGCTCAGCGACGACACCATTGAGTACGGAAAAGGGCTTGGCGTGACGCTGGTCTGGCAGAGCCAAGAGCAAGCTGCTGAGGACTATGCCGTGTCGCTCCGCCTGGTGGATGGCCACGGAACTGTCTGGGCGAAGGAGGACGTGTGGCTGTTGAACGCTGCCGGGCTGGGCACTGCTTCGTGGTCGCCAG
>JBFEPU010000480.1:0-1571 GCA_041549915.1 Anaerolineae bacterium
CCGGCCCCTGATCCGCTCCATCAAAAAGGCACTGCGGCACAAGGGCTTTGGCTTCATTGAGGTGCTGAGCCCCTGCCCCACGCAGTACGGTCGCCGCAACGAGAACCCGACGCCGATCGGCATGCTGCGCGCACTGAAGGAAAACTGCGTGACGCAAAGGCGCGCCCAGGGCATGACTGCCGAGGAAATGGTCGGCAAGACCACTATCGGTGAGTTCGTGGGCTGACCTGAAGTACGAAACCCGGTGTTTGCCAAACACCGGGTTTACCTTAGAGTGCGCCAGCTGGGCGCTAGGGTCTGATTGCCGGGCGTGCCCCTCCACGGAGCGGAGGGATGCTTCGCGAGGAGCCCGGCCCGCTCTTCTCGAACAGTTACTTAGGTAACACGTATACCGCTAGAGTACCAGATTCGTGGGCGTTGCAGATCAGTTCCTGTGACTGGAGCCGATCGCTCACCCTGGCTCGGCACTGCGCTCGTCCGGCAGCCCGGACGTGAGGCGTGGTTGTGGCACGTCGAACGCTGCGGTTGATTCTCGGCAGGAGGTCAACGTGGATGAGAAGCCTGCTCTGACAGCTGCAATCCCGTTCGTTCTCAGGTCGACTTTCCTTATCCCTCTACAGACAATCGTTCTGTTTCTTTGCGCAGGTAGCCTAACGTGGCCGTGGGGGTGGATCTATACCGCCCTCGTC
The DNA here is from genome assembly GCA_041549915.1 of Anaerolineae bacterium. Classification (GTDB taxonomy): domain Bacteria; phylum Chloroflexota; class Anaerolineae; order UBA2200; family UBA2200; genus JBFEPU01. The sequence goes on from JBFEPU010000480.1 coordinate 690, forward strand.
TATCTCAGCGCGCTGGTCAGCATGACAATCGTCGGGTTGACGAACAGGGAACTGGTGAAGGCCCGGCTACAGTTTCCTAGGGAGCACCAAGCCTGGGACAAGGCTCTGCTGAGGTTAACCTTGCCTGTGATGGTCGCTCTCTTCGCGGTTGCGGGTTTGGACTATCGGTGGGGCTGGTCTGGTGAGGTGGGACTGGCATGGAGGGCGGTGGGCATCGCTGGCCTGCTGTGCATCACGCGCCCTCTTGCTACCTGGGCAATGGCTGTGAATCGGTACTAGTCAGGTGCTGTGTACGTCCAAGAATCCAAGGGGCATGGGGTGTGCGATGTCGGTCCATACGCGTACATTCGGCATCCAGCCTACCTTGCAGCTGTCTTACAGTGGATCTGGCCGCCACTCATGCTTGGCTCACGGTGGGCGCTGATCCCGGCGGTGGTTGTGTCTGCAGTTGTCGTCATTCGGACGTATCTCGAGGACACGTTCCTTCAGGCAGAGCTTGCAGGTTATCGCGCCTACACAGAGAGGGTGGAGTATCGCCTTGTGCCCGGCATCTGGTAAGCGGGGCATATTGTAGTGGCGGAATGTGCCCTCTGGCCACGGGCTGGTGCAGACACCTCAACTGTGCCTGAAGGGTCGCGCCTCGCTCCGCTCAAGGCTGGTCAGGGCCGGACACCGGCCCTTGCACCGCCGTAGGTGCGCTGCACAATGGCCTGGCCGGCAGGGCTGCGGGCAAAGTCCATGAAGCTGGCGACTTCGGGGTCAGGCTCAGGCAGGCTGACCAGCAGGAAGGGACGGGTCAGCGGGTACGTGCCGTCCTCGATGGCGCCGCGCTGCGGCGTGGCACCATCAATAGCCAGGGCAACCACGTCTGGGTCCAAGTAC
>JBFEPU010000481.1:0-1562 GCA_041549915.1 Anaerolineae bacterium
ATGGCAGCCGTCGCATGGCACGATTCTTCCCCTGGGAACTCGGCGTCAAGCCGCACCCCGATGGACTCTTGTTCACGTTGGCGTTGCCCAAGGGGGCCTACGCGACCACGGTTCTGCGGGAGTTAATGAAGACAGAGGTGGCCTTGCCAGAGGAGTAGGCCGTGGCGCGGGCAATTGTGCCCCACACACTGTTTCACTTTGATCGGAGAAGGGACGTCTGAAAGTTGGCATTGTAGGCGCTGGTTTGGTTGGTTCGACAGCAGCTTATGCCCTGGTCAGGCGCGGGGTCGGCCGCGAGATTGTGTTAGTGGACAAAAACGCTGAGCGTGCTCAGGCCGAAGCGGACGATATTCGTCCACGCCGTCCCATTCGCTCACCCGCTGTAGATATCTGCTGGCGATTACGCCGATCTGGCTGGCAGCCGACTTGTGATCCTCTTTCACCCTGGAAGATTCCAAAGGCTGAAACGTGCTCTTCTCTGACCAACGTCAACGATGAGATTCTGGCCCTGCTTGATGACCTGAATCGGGAACTTCCCTAACTATGAACAACGCCTACGCTAAAAAAGTCCTTAAAGTCGCACAGTATCTACATGACATCTGCACACATAAGTTGCCGGATCGCTACGCCGTCCTGAGACACGCTCTCTTTCTGAGTGATATGCTGCTGGAGAGCATCTACCCCAGCGAACGAAGCATGTTCCTCGGCAGAGAGGAAAACCTTGGAGCTCTGGATACACTGACGAGGATTTCACTGCAGGAGTTCGCCTGGAGCCAAGCGCTGCGCGATGGCCAGGTGTTGACCGCCGACACGGTCAACAGTCTGACGCACGGTGAGCGAACGGCGCTGTTCCGAGGCGCTGTCCGTAGTCAAACGCTGCTGGACGCGCAACTCCTGGTAGACCAACTCGGTAGCTCCGACACCCTAGACGTGCTGGTGCGAGACGCTCTGGCAGTCCAGGCAGCCACTGGCTGTCTAGCCGACTTTGCCGCCCCGCTCCGTCGAAGGTTCGAGGAAATGAAGCAGCACAGCAACCCCCGAAGGTTGGCCAGTCTGCTCGACATAGCGGCGCAGTACCAGATTCCCATTCTGGAAGCGCCAGAGGTAGAGGACCTGCTCCAGGAATGGGAAGGGCAAGAGCGGGTATATCTGGCCCTGTTGCGCTACGTCGGCTCGATGGGCTTCCGAGACCTGCTGGAAATGCTGCACGATTTGCTGGACCAAAGCACGGGGCTCTCGCTAGCCCGGCGCTTCGCCCTGATAGATGTCCTGGCGCAGATCGGCGATTCCTCTAGCCTGGCTGTGCTCGAGCGCTTCGCGGCTCGGCTTGCTAAGGAGGAGACAGCAGGTCCGAGGCGAGTGCTGTGCCAGTACCTGGACGGCACGCTTGGGGCCTTGCGCGCCGCCGAAGCCCCATCCCCACCCGACGGGCTGGTGATCGCCCAATTCGTGTTTCTGGGACATATAGGGCGGCCAGGAAAAGGAGACAGTGGCGGCCTTGGGGTCTTCCTCACATCGCTGGGCGACGCTTTGGCTGGTGTTCCTGGAATCGCACATGTCTA
>JBFEPU010000482.1:0-1558 GCA_041549915.1 Anaerolineae bacterium
ACGCTCTGCTGCAAGCTTGGTGGTTTTGCAGAAGCGTATATCTATGGTAGAATGCTTCTTGTCAGGCTTGAAAGGGCGGCTTGGGCACAAAGCGGGCTTTCGACCAGCCCTCATCCCCGGAACCTCAATGCTGCTAGGGACGTCATGCCACTAGTTGTTGGTCAGGTACTGCACAATCGCTATCGCGTCGATGCTTCGCTAGATAGGGGAGGCATGGGTGCGGTCTATCGCGCCCGGGACTTGAGCCTCGGCATCCCTGTAGTCATCAAGGAAAATCTGATCCATACCCCAGAAGCCCAGCGCCAATTCGTGCGTGAGGCTAGCATATTGGCCACCCTCCGCCATCCGAACCTTCCCCGCGTAACCGACCATTTCTTCATTGCCGATCAAGGCCAATACCTGATCATGGACTATGTTGAGGGGGAGGACCTAGAGCAGGTGCTAACCCGGCATGGTCGTCTGCCCGAACGTCAGGTTCTGTCGTGGATCCATGATGTGCTGACCGCACTGCAGTATCTCCACGGAAGGAACATGATACACCGCGACATCAAGCCGGCCAATATCAGGATCACACCCGCCGGACAGGTGTTCTTGGTGGACTTTGGGCTGGCCAAAGTACAGGCTCCACTGAAACCAACGACAACTGGTGCACGAGGCGTCACGCCTGGCTATGCCCCTCCAGAGCAGTATGGGCAGGGTCGCACGGACGCCAGGAGTGATCTGTACTCTGTGGGTGCGACTCTCTATGCCTTGCTGACTGGACACAGGCCACCCGACGGTGTGGCGCTGATGGTGGGTGATGTGAACCTCGTGCCTCCCAGGCAGGTCAATCCACACATCTCTTCTCGCACCGAAGGCGCAGTCCTTAGGGCGATGCGACCTCTGCCGGCTGATCGCCCGCAAACAGTGGCAGAGTTCCGAGCAATGCTTCCCGTCCCTGCGTCAGTAGACGACCCCGCAACCGCACAGAGAACGAGTGACGGTAGAGCCTCTGATCATCGATCTTGGCGAGCGTGGATCTGGCCTACCGCCGCCGCGCTTGTGCTGGTTCTCGTGCTGCTTCTGATAGCACTTGTGCCTGAGCAGTGCCGACAAAACGAGACCGTAGTACAGCCCCCGGTGACAGCCACTCTCGATGAGCCAACAGGTTCTGTGCTAGAGCCTCCAACTATTGCTGCCTCCCGGGTCGCTCGGCTAACTAACACTGCCCAGGCTGAAAGCGCAGCAGCGACTGCCCAAGCCAGATCGACATGGGAAGCTGCAACGGCTCAGGCTAGCGATACGACGGCGACTGCTCGAGCCAAGACCACGCAGGAAGCTGCAACGACTCAGGCTGGGAACATCACGGCGACTGCACGAACAGAAGCGACACGCGAAGCCGCAACGGCTCAGGCAATAGCAACGGCCACAGCAGCGCAGGCCAGCCGGGCCACCGAGACGGCTGCCATGGAAGCCACTGAAGAAGCCCGGCCTGTAGTCACCCTCTTTGAGGTCTCTGCTGCACAGAGTTGGCAGGCTACAGGCATCCAGCTTCAGGCTGACGATCGGGTGGAGATCC
>JBFEPU010000483.1:0-1554 GCA_041549915.1 Anaerolineae bacterium
CGGGCGCGCCTGGGGTATGGCCTTCTCCGCGAGTCGGTCGTTCCGGTTTCCGGGGCATGGCAGCCAGAGATGCTTGAGGCAGTGCGTAGAGGCGAGGTTGTGGTAAAGGGTGGTGGCGCGGGCGAGGTCTCGGAAAACGATGGGACAGGAGCCGCGCTTGCTCTCCCTCTGAGGGTACGCGATGATGTGATTGGTGCGTTGAGCCTACACAAACACCCGGACGAAGAAGCTTGGACGGCTGCAGAGGTGGAGTTGGTGCAGCGCCTGGTGGACCAGGTAGGCATGGCGCTCGAGAGTGCACGGCTCTTTCAGGAGACGCAGCGGCGCGCAGCCCGTGAACAGGCGATCCGGCGGATCACCGAGCAGATGCGAAGGTCCGTCGATGTCGAAGCCATTCTGCAGAGCACGGTGGCAGAGGTGGCTCGGGCACTGGGTGTGCCCCGCGCCTACGTCCGGCTGGGCACCGAAGCTGAGTTGCCGGGAACTGCTGCTCAAGATGCGGGGAGTGAGTCTATACCCGTTGGTGACTGACAGTCCGGGCTGTTGGTCTTTGGCTGGTGTTCTCCAGTAGGACTTGTTGGCTCTGTGGTGGGCGAGACCCGGCGAGCAACTTGAGTATGCAAGTGCCAGCAAAGCTGCGGCAGGGAAGCACCGGCAATCGATTTGAGGTGAGGTAGATGGCAACTGTCACGGAGCCAATGATGAACGCGGCTTTGCAGGAGGCCAATGCACGGCTTCGACTGCTGATCGGGAGTATACAGGGCGGCCTGACCATTATCGAGGGCAGTCGTGTCGTCTATGTGAACAATCAGCTCCGTCAGATATTCGGATACTCCAGGGAAGAGCTCAGACGCATGAGCGAACTGGACTTGGCTGCTCCCGAGGAAAGACCAAGGCTGGAGCAGGAGATCCGGGAGGCAGAGTCAATGGGCCTGCCCCTGGACGAGTTAGAGTTCTGGGCGGTGCGCAAGGATGGTAGCCGGCGCTATGTGCGGAATCGGTATTCCGGCGGCGCTGTGGGAGGAGGGACACCCCTTCGTTTTGTGGTGACTTTGGATCTGACTGAGCAGGAGCTGGCGCAGCAGGCCGCCCTCGACCGAGAGGAATTCCTGCAGCAGCTCATCGATACCAGTACAGCGCTCGCTGCTGCTGAAGGACCAGATGGACTGCTACGCGCAATTGCAGAGCCAGCCACGAGTGCCGGATCTGGGACAAGAGCAGCGGCACATCTAGCCCTATTCATGGTCGTGGATGCTGACGCCAGTGGCAGACCCGAATGGGCCAGGGTGGTTGCTTCTATCGGTGAGGCCAAGGTATCGGTTGGTACCCGCTTCTACCTGCCTGCCACATCCCCTGCTGCTGCCACCCTCTCCACGGCGAATCGCCCGTACCTGATTGCCGATGTCCAGACAGCTAGGCAGGACCTGGATGAGCACAGTGCGCGGATGATGGAGGAGATCGGAGCGCGGGCTCTTGCGGCCCTCCCGCTGCGCGGTGGCAGGAAATGGCATGGACTTGTGGCTATTGCCTGGCCCGAAGCACGCGTGTTTCGCA
>JBFEPU010000484.1:0-1525 GCA_041549915.1 Anaerolineae bacterium
AAAGGCAAGGCGGGATCGATCTCCTGGCGGCAAGGAGCGCAGGGCATAACCTGGCCGCCGCTCTGGGATAGGATCCACCAACGATTGGCTTGGGGGGAGCCTCCCGGCTCCCCCCTCCCACACCGCCGTACGTGCGGCTCCGCATCCGGCGACTCGCTCTAGCATGACGGAGTTGCATCGCTCCTTGTCACGCTGAGTTCATCATCGCGCGCTTCTACCTGCTGTCGGCCTCCCCTGCCGCTTGCCTCGCGCCTTCCACGCTGCTCCGGTTGCACGCCCGCTTTGAGGCATGGCGGTTCATTCCCCCTCTCCCCACGATACTCCATTCGCGCTGCACAGGCTTGGCGTCCGTGGGGAGAGGCCGCGTAGCGTCCCGCTCCTGGCGGGGCTGCGAAGCGTCTCGCCTTCGGGCGAGGGCTGGGGTGAGGGGCAGCACTGGGCCCACCCCCGCGCATGTCCTCAGCAGTGAAACGACACTGGTAGCTGCGCTACCAGTGCAGGTGAGGATCTCGACACCTCTGCTGCGCGAAGCGCCAAGCTACGCCGAGATGCTTCGGCTTCGCCTCAGCATGACACGTGCGGGACTCCCCTTTCCCCAGGACCTGCCCCAATGTCATCCTGAGTGCAGCGACACCTGCGTCTGCGGCGCAGGTGCAGACGAGGATCTCGACACCTCAGCTACGCAGACTCACAAGCCACGGCGAGATGCTCCTCTGCACCTGCGGCGCAGCCCTTCGCCCTGCTCAGGACGCTTCGCGGAGGCAGGTCTCGGCTTCGCCTGCTAATGACATCATGCGGCGTTGTCTGCTGCGCCCCATCCACAGACTTGGCCACAGGTCCACCCTCCACTGGCTGGCCTACCTGACGACGAATTGACCGCTTTTGTGGCCTACAGAACTGGCCTATAATCCCCTCTGGTGGCGACGATGGATCGCCCGCTGGAAAGGATGGGAGAGAATGACTGCCGAGCAGCCTTCGATCAGCCCGCAAATGCAAGAGGCTCTGCGCGCTGAGATCGAAACGGACGAAAAGCTGCTGTGGGCCGGCACCACAAACGTGCCGGGGCGCATGAGGCGCTTGCGGCCACTTGTGATCCTGTCCGTATTCATGCTGTTTCTGTGCAGCTTTGTCTTCTGGAACAACCCGGATCGGCCCTTGCTCGTGCTGCTGTCGGTGCTGGTCTGGGTCGGCATACCGGCCTTTGTGGCGCGGAGGCAGAACATCCACCTGCAGCGCACGCTCTATGCGGTCACCGATCGACGCGCGTTGATCCTGAGCGAGGGCCAACCCAGGAGGACCGAGTCCTACCCGCCGCAGAAGATCGAGTTCGTGCGAACGGTGATGAAAAAGGGCGGCCGGGGCGATCTCTACTTCACGACTTTGAGAGGTGGGGGGCTGGACGCAGACAGCTACGACCACGGGTTTCTCGACATCACCGACGTGCAGCAGGTGGCCACCATGATGCGCGGTCTCCTGCTTCGCCAGTCATCCCAGGGAGAGCGTGGAGTGAAGCATGGCTAGGCTG
>JBFEPU010000485.1:0-1514 GCA_041549915.1 Anaerolineae bacterium
CGCATCCTAGCGCGCTATGGCGACAGGAGCCCTGCGGAGGAGCCTCGCCCAACAGGTTGTACCAGTGTTGGAGGCGATACGTCCCAGTGGCGATGGAGAGCTCCTGTTGGCTCTCGCCGACCACGGTGTACGGGAGGTTGCCCGCACGCAGCTTGCTGTTCAGCAGCAGTGCTCGCACCACCCGCGAGAGCGGAAAGAAAAAAGCCGGCTTCTCGTCGAAGCCGGGCTTTTTTCGCTACGACAGTGCTACTACGTCGACTGCCTGGGGCCCTTTCGGGCCCTCTTCCACGCTGAACTCGACCTGCTGGCCCTCTTCCAGATTGCGAAAGCCGCCGCCCTGGATGGCCGAGTAGTGCACGAAAACGTCCTTGCCGCCTTCCCTAGAGATGAATCCGTAGCCTTTTGTGCGATTGAACCACTTCACGATGCCGGTGATACGTTCGCTCACAGCCCCATGCTCCTTTCTCTTGATGTTTCATAGAGCGGAGGAGTACACCCGACGAGCGCGCATCAAAAAGGCCGAGGCTTGAACCGGCCCGGCGCTTGCATGCAAGTCAGGGACATCCTTCCTTCTATTCAATCGAAATGCTAGCATACAATCTTCATTCTGTCAAACTGACTTGCCAGCATGCGTCAAGCCAGGTGCACCAAGGTTGAGCACTGGCCCCTGCACGGTGCAGCCCGCATCGTCTTGCCAATGCCGTGGTCAGCTGGCAGACGATAGGGTCAGCGCTGTCCGTATGCGTGGCCGGCTCCGTCCCTGTCCCACCTGGCAGCTACTGCCGTGATCCTTCTGCGCTCAGCCTGCTGCAGCGTCTTTGTGTGGTGTGGACAGTTGAAGTACAATCAGGAGTCACACAGGCCGCCAGCCGTGACGGGCGCACCCAGTCTGGCTGGACAGCCAGCGAGCCCGGGGCAGCTGGACTGCAAGTGACATCGAGAGCCCTGGTCCGAGCCTTCGGCCACCGAGACTGACGCATCCTGATGTCGGCGCCGCATATCAGCACACAGTAGACTGATCAAGGCCAGGGCGCGACGGCAGACACAACTCTCCTCCCAGCTCACCTTGGAGGAGCAATCGGCTCTGCACCTGAAGAGAAACCGTGGGGGAAGCTCAGCGCGTGCAAAAGCGTGTGAGGGGGCCATGAATAGCTGGACGGACACCTTTGCCGAGAGGTTGCTCAACTCGGGGACCGCACTCGTGTTGATGGGTGCGCAGTGGCTATACCTGTGGGCGTTCCCATGGTATGCCGCCTACCTATGGGATCCTCACTGGGGCCACAACTATGCCGAAGCCATCGCCTTTCTGGCCGCCGGCTTGGCATACTTCAACCGGCGTCTGATATCGGACGTTCTAGCCTTCCTGGCCACCCTGCTTATCATTCCGGCCTCGCTTGAGCTGCTGCCCCACTCGGTGACGGCCGTGGCGGGTGCGGTGCTGCTGGCACTGCTCGTCGTCGATGTGCTGGTCGAGCGCGGAAGGGAGACTGATCTGGCCGCACCATCCAACCGCC
>JBFEPU010000486.1:0-1510 GCA_041549915.1 Anaerolineae bacterium
CCGGCCGCGCACCGTTCGCAGAGACAGATCCTCCACCAGATTGGTCAGGTGGTCCAGCCTCTCGGCAAAATCCCGCAACAGAGCCAGGCCTAGCTCGGGGCACTCGCTCACCAGGCGGAGCAGGTCGTCACTGGGGATGCCGTAGAGCGTCACCGCCGTGATGGCCTCGACGCTGGCGTGGTTGACGCCCCTTGGCTGAAAAGGCGGCACGGTGTTGAAAGCCTGCCCTGGCCCCAGCTGTACCAGAACCTGTTCGCGTCCCGAAGGTGACAGGCGGTAGACCCGCACCTGGCCTGTGGCGATGAAATACGCCGCCTGGCACGGTTCGCCCTCGAGGAGGATCATCTCCCCGGCGCTGTAGCTGCGAGCTTGAGCCACACGCGCAATGCGAGCCAGCGTCTCGTCCGACAGGTCGGCGAACAGCGCGATGCGACGCAGGGCTTGGGCTTTGTCTTCCATGGTGATGTTATTGTAACCGAAAGGGCACGAACCTGAAAAAACTGTTAGCAACTCTGCGATGAGAAGTGCGTCTTGAATGTAATAAGCTCGTGCGCAGAGAAGGTGATGGGAGGTGCGCGCTCAAGGTTGCGCCAGCTTCTCTGCAGCGAAGTGCCTCCGGGAGCAGCGGTTGGTGGGGCTCCGTACAGCCCGTGAGTGACTGCATTGCCTATGTGCAGTGCTCTGTAGCTTGGCACTTATCCTTGATCCTTGGCTACGAAAGGCTGAAACCGGAAGCCAGTGTCTTGAGAGCAAGCCGAACCCGGCCCTCAAAAGGAGGCGAAAATGAACCACCGTTCCAAAGTCATTTGTCTGTTGGCCGTGGCAGTGTTGGCCGCAGTACTGGCGGCGTGGCCTGTTCTGGCTGAGTCGAGGTCGGGCCTGCGCTATGCGCCGGCTGGGTCCACCGCAGCGGCTGGATCGACGGAATCGGCAGCGGCTGAGCCGTGCCCGACGGGCTATGCACCATACAGGGACAGCGAGATGGCCTTCTCAGCCTGCTACCCGTCGGGCTGGTCGGTGAAAAAGGCGGCAGATCTGGGTGGCGGGGCACCGGTGACGTTCACAGCTCCCACAGAAGATGGCAGCAGCCGCGAGTCCCTGCGGTTCATTTCCGTGAGCGCATCTCCAGCCGACTCGGCGCAAAGTGACGAGCAGTTGCTGTCGACGATGAACCGCTGGCTGGAGGAGCAGTACATCCGTGAACTGCTGAACGTGCCGCACCTGGTTGCGGTCGGCGGGCATACGGCAGTGGAAGCCGGTTACGAGGCCAGAGCCGTGTTTGGCCGCGAAGTCGTTTCCGTCAGCCGGTGGGTGACCTCTCTGGTGGACAGAGAACAGCAGTGGCTCATCGAGGTAGCTGGCAGAAGCGCGTTCCGCAGCGAGCTTGAGGTGATCCGCAGCCTGTTCCTGTCGCACCTTCGTCTGGGGCAGTGAGCCCGGCGTAGCGCAATCCACGGAGACAGTCGCTGCGCGCTCCGCTGCAGCGCTTGCGACACCTGTTGTCTGATAG
>JBFEPU010000487.1:0-1505 GCA_041549915.1 Anaerolineae bacterium
CGGCTCAGAAAGCGATCCACGGGTACCCAGCTCATCGGCTCAAGCAAACGGAGTTGCTCCAGCAGCGTCCTTCGCGCCTGGGCCAGGTCGAGATCGAAAGGCGATATGTCAGGGCCGGACCACTCAGTCCAACCCCGCATACCGACATAGGCGTCGAGCGCAGCCCGGGCACGGTCCTCGACCGACTGTCTCCAGAACTCGGGCACCTGAGCGCGCTTGTGTGATATGCGTACCTCCGTGGGGTCCTGGATCAACAGCCCCAGTTCCTGCAGGAGCAGCCGAATGAAGTGAAGGCGGGGGGCAGCGCTTTCACGAGCAGCGCCTTCCAGAGACGGGTCTGGCCAAAGCAACTGCTTGTTTATCAGGCGCAGCGCCCGCTTCCGCACCTGGCCTGCTTGAGTGAGCGGCAGCTCCTGGGCACGCACGACACTCCAGTAAATGAACCAATCGCGCTGGGCAAGGGCAGGGCTGGTGGTGACAGCAGGGGCCGGGGGCCCATCCTGTCCCGCTTCAGCAGGTGGGAGAGCCGCGGTGGAGAGTGGATCCGTCGGCTGGACCATTCACTTCATCTCCTTGGGGGTATGGCCCCTCGTGGTTAGCTCCTCAAGCAGATCGTCAACGGCTGCTTCGGGCACAAGGACGAGCTGCGCCGAGAGCTTGGCCACAATGTGCTGGCTCAGGCTGGTGCTTGCCTCCAGTTCTCGCAGGGTAAGCTCATCACCCAGCTCCAGGAGGGCCAGCCCTTTGTACGTGCGCAGCAGGCCATGGCGGTGCCACCAGTCATGCAGCGCCGCATCTACGGCTGGCGGGACAGGCACTGGCATGACCTTTTCCCAGTCTCGGAGCAGGTCTGATAGTAGTTTGCCTTGCTCGAACGAGTCGTATGCGGCACGCAAGTCGAGGCGGTAGGTGAAGCGATCGACAGTGGCCTCCTCCAGACGCGCTATGCTGGCCAACAGCGTGTGCGCCTCCGCCGGAACCCCTCGCAGGTGAACAGCAATGGTCGAGCTGGCCTCATCAATGACGACGGGTTCCTCCACTGGCTGCGCGTCAATGGGCACCAGTGGCCGGTTCCACATGAGATCCTCCAAACCATGCAGCCGGAAGCTCGCTAGCTCTCCCTGTTCCAGACGCGTGCTGGCCAAGCCCAACCAGTGAAGGGGCCCCTGCAGCATCACCCGCAGGAATGCGGCCTGCAAGGCCTGCCAAGTGGGACTGTCGCCTGCACCCGGGTCGCCGTCCTCTTGGTTCCACGTGAACTGCAAGGCTGCGGGGAGCCATCGCGGAACGGCAACCTGCCCGGCAGGGAAGAAACTGGGCCACAGCGTGCGCAGTGCGCCCTCGACTTCCACGAGCCTGCACCAACCCATGTCCCCTGCAGTGGCCAGAAAGCGCAGCAGCATCTGTCGGACGCGGACGAGCTCGGAACGAAGCTGAGTGTAGGGGAAGGACAGGTATCTGCCGCGCCTCAGGGACAGGGCGGGCTCAGGCCTCATGAGCATGTC